>NZ_JADNPO010000012.1:0-87469 GCF_015558105.1 Holdemania sp. 1001095H_141210_F2 | reverse complement strand
CTATCATTAATATTGCGGAAAATCGGAAAAAGCCTCCTAAAATAATTAAAAAAATCAAAAATACTTTCTTGAGTTAATTTTACAATTTCATTATAACTCAGAAACGTCTTGATTTCAATTTAGCTTTCCACTTTCTCAGCAGCTTTACTTACCCATAGAAATCAAAATAAAAAGGGCAGCTCTGACTGCCGCTTTTCCGATATTGATCATTGTAGAAACATCCGTGGATATCCAATTCAAAACTCTATTCATTATGATTTTTCTATTTCTTCCTACTTCGAAAAACGAACTTCTTGTTTGCAGCTTTCAAAATCTTTCTGAATATCCTCGGCCCAGTTTTCGTTTAATTCTTCGGATTCCGCAAAACTCGATATCGCATTCACCAGAACGCAGAAATTTTTTCGCATTCCCGGCTTATCCGCATGGAAATTCACAGCCCGGCTCGCTTCGATTCCCATCCTGCCTGCAGTCTGCACCGCGTCGATATTCGCACCCAGGAATAAAAATTCCCAATGATCCCGCTCTTTCTGCCGCTCGATCAACTGTTTTACCTGATCCAGAGAATATTCAACGCTGGAATTTTCCATGCCGTCCGTCGTAATGATAAATAACGTCTTTTCCGGACGGTTTTCCACGTTCATCTTTTGATGCACCCGCTCGATATGCCGTACTGAACGGCCAACCGCATCCAATAACGCGGTGCTGCCCCGGACATTATATTCTTCTTCACTCAAGCATCCGACGTTCTCAATCGGAACACGATCCAAAATCACCTCGGTTCGGTTGTCAAATAAAATTAGCGAAACCCTCGCCCGGCTTGTCCTCTGCTTCTGTTTTTCAATCAAGCTGTTAAATCCGCCAATCGTGTCCTGTTCCAAACCCGCCATACTGCCACTGCGATCCAGAATAAATACAATTTCCATTGTTTCCTTCATGACTTTCTTCATTGTTTTCTTCATTGTTTTCTTCATTACTTTTGCCTCCTCTGTGCTTCCAGTTTAAGCCGAAAGACATCAGCGAAGGTCGCTTGGCAGGCGACAAAGCAAATTAAAACGAACGACCGCCCAAAAGCGGCTGATCAAAAGCAAATAACACCTCGTTGATCTGAAACAAATCATAAATCCCCTGACTGAGGAAATATTCAACGATAATATCCAGCTTACTGGCATGGGTCAAGGCATAGCCGGCCCGGCCGATCAAGACCTTCAGTTCATCCAGATTCAGCTCCAGCGCAATCGCCAGCGCCAGCGCCGTCGTTTTACTTGGCCGGTAATCCTTCTGAATTCGAATCTTGGAAAACAACTTCCGATCAAGATTCGCTCTTTTATAGACTTGCGGATCAGTCATTCCCTTTTCGTCGATCAGCCGCAGCAGCGATTTGGAAAATGATTCCTCACGCTGCGCGATCAACTGTTCAAACAAATGCGGATTCACCGCCCGTATTTTCGGTTCCACATGAAAATCATCTGATGGAGCCTTTTCTGCGATTTCTTCAAAAAGACACATTTCTTCTGCAGGAATATCTGTAAGTTCCTCATCCGCTGCATTATCTTCGTCAACCGGCGCGATGAAGTTCTTCATTTTCGCAAGAACATGGCCTGTTTTCTCTTGCGGAAGCGCCTGATCATAATAATTCTCAATGTATTGACTGACTGCACCGATTAACGAATCCGACAGCCGCAATCGACTAACATCCTCCACAACCAGCGTCACCCATAATTCCTGTTCTGCCAGAAATTCACGTTCTCCCTGCACGATTATGGATAACAGTTCATCTTCTGATATCCCAGGCAGGCTCATCTTTGGCCATTCGACCGCCACCGACCTGCAATGTTCCCGGACCACCGCCGCCAGCGCCTGCCGATACGCTCGCGCCAATAACACCGCCGTCCCGGAATTTTCACCCGCATTTTGCGGCATGATCACCTCGATCAGTACCGCAGCCTGACAAGTCCGTTGTTCAATCTCACATCCCGCTGGAAAGCTTTGTTGATGATCTACGCGAACGGCACCCTCTTCAACGCCGGAATTGACGAAGCTCACAACCGCGTCGGCGGTCACTTCGCTCAAATCCTTTCTGACAATTTCCAACGGCATCGTTTACTTGCTTCCTCTTTCCGAGCTCAGGCCCTTTCCAACGACGCCACCGATCAGCGCGATCAAAGCATACGCCGGGCTGTAAACCCACGCGCTTTCATTAAAATATAGAAAAATCGCAGGGATAAACAAGATTCCCGTGGCGATCGCAAAAGCGGCCACAAAACCCGCCTTCCGCGCATGCGCCGCCGCGATGATCAACGTGATCAGCGGCAGGCCGGCCAACATCATGACCATGGCCGTTCCTGTGTCCCTGATGACTGCCGGCAGAATCCACAAGTTAACCGCCATCAAAAGTACATAAGGCAGATGAGGTTTTATCTGCATAGTTCTTCCTCGCTTTCTTCCTGTTCAGATAACCGCTGCACGCACCGTTAAGAATCGGATAAGCCCCCAATTCTCATCCTCCTCAAATTCAGGAAAAATCAAAAGTGTCTCCCGCTGCGGTCCCCTTTCGTGATGGTTCTTATTTTCAGCGTCAGGCTGCCGTTTCGTCCACGCCTTCCAGCGGTTTCGGCAACAAGCCGACATCCCGCAGCACCGCTTCCAAAATATCCGCACAGTTTTCCACCGTTGCCGCACACCGGCGCTCCGGCTGAAACAGCCGCGGCTTGATTTCCTCGCAGCGCAGCGATCCCAGCCGCTGGCGCACTTGTTCGACTACCGCTTGCGTCAAAGGCTTTAACTCCGCGCAGTCATGCGCTTTGGTTTTCACGATCAGACACCCCAGCGCGCACACGGCTCCAGTCAGTGCGCCGCACACATCCCCCACCTGCAAGCCGCCGCCCAAACCGGCCATCAGATGACAAGCATTTTCATCCAAATTTAAATGCCACGCCGCGTTCGCCCCATAAACCAGGCTTTCCGCACAATTATATCCCTGCTCATAATAATGAAGCGCATAGTCTTTCAACATTCGAATTTCCTCCTGTTTTCTACCTTAATGATACCGGAGTTCTCCCGCTTTGAAAAGCGAAATTCCCGAATCATGTTAGAGAATGCATGAAACTCAGCGCTGCGGTAACGGCCGCCCTCCTTGAAGAAAAGGAAAAAAGCTGCCGCTGCCGACAACTCTCTTTCCTTTTCTAAAAGTTCGAAAAAGCGTGAAACTCTTAAATTTTGAACTTTGCTTCCGCTTCAATCCAATCCAACATGATCCGACCGCATCCCTGTGATTTCCCGCTGCGCTTTCCGCTCCTGCGGCCGCATCACGGAAAAATCAACATGGCAATACCCCTGCGGATGACGCACGAGATAATCCTGATGTTCCTGTTCGGCGTCATAAAAGCAGACTAACCGTTCGACCTCCGTCACGATTGGACGGGCATAGTTTTTCTGCCGCTCCTTCACAAACTGCCGCGCGATCGCCTCGTCTTCCGCGCAAGCCGGATAAATTCCCGTGCGGTAGGACGTTCCCACATCGTTGCCCTGCCGATTCAGGGACGTCGGATCAATGATTCGAAACAGATGATCCAGCAGCTGTTCGAGCGTGATCTGATCGGAATCATACACGATCCGCACGCATTCCGCATGCCCGCTGATCTGCCGCTTCACCTGCGCGTAGTTTGGGTTTTCAAGACTTCCCTGAGCATATCCGACGCGTGTTTCCTCAACACCCTTTAACCGTCGGTAATATTCCTGAACACCCCAGAAACAACCGCCGGCCACTACGATTTCTTTTTTCATTGCGGCTCCTTTTCGCGCAGTGCTTCCCCTTTCCACTGACGGGAGCGCGCGATCAGCTTTTCATAGACTGGAAGCATCCGCGCTTCGCTGACCACCTTGGGCAGATCCGCGATCGGAATCCAGGCAACGGCGCTGTTCTCATCCGCTTTGACACTCAGCGTCTGATCCGTCGGTGCGATAAACAAATAGGTCACGTTCAAATGTTCGTGTTCCTTCACCGGCTTGCCCCGCTTGATATGCGCCGGGACAGGCAGGATATCCAATGCCAGAATTTCCCGGGAAAACGGCGTCAGCTCCGTAATTCCACTTTCCTCTTTCGCTTCCCGCAGCGCGACCGCAAACAAATCCGGATCCCCATCCGCATGACCGCCGAGCCAGGAATACGACTGATAAATATTATGATAAGCCATCAGCACCTGATCCAGCGCTTCGTTCATCACCCAGGCCGAGGAGGAAACATGCGCTTCTTCATTCTCCCGGGTCAGGATATTTTCCAGATCCAGCACTTCCAGAAACCGGGCTTTATCGCTGCGTTCCTGTTCGTTGAAGGGAACGTAAGCGCGGATGGCATCACGCCATGTCCTGTTCTGCATTGGGATTCACCTCCGGATACCACGCATCCACCGCTTCCAGCCATTCATGAAGCAGGCTGTGGAACTGCCGGACTAAATCCGGATTGGCCTCAGCCACATTGTGTTTTTCCGAAACATCCTGTTCCAGATCAAACAGCCGGACGCTGTGATCTTCATAAAATTCGATGTATTTCCATTTCCCGCAGCGCAGCGCCGAGCCTGGGGTTCCGCCCTGATTGCCATAATGCGGATAATGCCAGAAGATCGGCCCGCGGTCAAATTCCGCCTGCGGATTCAACAGCACCGGAGCCAGGCTCACGCCGTCGCAATGCTGCTGCGGACGCAGCGGCAGACCGCACAGCTCAAGCAATGTCGGATAGAAATCCGGACTGGTTGTCAGCGCGTGACTAAGACTTCCCGCCTCGATCTTCCCCGGCCAGCGCACAAACAACGGTTCCCGCACCGCGCCTTCATACATCCAGCCCTTGCCCTCCGACAACGGGAAGTTGCAGGTCGGCGAATGTTCCGCCGTTGCCAGTCCGCCGTTATCCGAAGTGAAAATCACGATTGTGTCCTCGTCCAGCCCTTCCGCTTTTAACGTCGCCATCAGCTGGCCGACGCTGTCGTCCAGTGCCTTGATCATCGCGGCATACACCGGATCCGACTGAACAATCCGGCGGGTGATCCGCTTATCCTTTTTCTGCAGGATCGGAAACGGATCGCCGATCTCAAACGGATCCTGCTGATCCAGTCCCCTCCGCTTCGCTTTTTCTTCAAAGTAGGCGATATCTTCCGCCTTGGCCTGCAGCGGCGTATGCACCGCATAGTGCCAGAGGTTCAGGAAAAATGGACGCTGACGGTCACGACTGCGGATCAAGGCGGCCGCTTCTGCGCCGATCCGGTCGGTCAGGTATTCCCCTTCCGGTCCATCGCTGAGGTTTTCCATGTGATACGGACTGAAATACCCCTTCTTCGGATGGCCCCACCAGCTGCCCCCGAGGTTGACATCAAAGCCGTGATGCTCCGGATACGCCGCTTCTTTTCCCAGATGCCATTTTCCGACATGCCAGGTCTGATAGCCGGCTTCCTGAAAGGCTTTCGCCATCGAGAACTCGCTGACCGGCAGCTCCTTGATATACGGCGCGTCGATCAGCTTGCCGCGGCAGGGATGATAGTTCTCATGATCGATCCAATCAGTCACCTTTAAGCGGGCCGGATATTTGCCGGACAGAATACTGGCGCGGCTGGGCGAACAAACCGGGCAGGCGGCGTAGGCTTGATCAAAAGCCATGCCTTCTTTTCGCAGCTGGTCGATGTGCGGCGTTTCATAAAACGAGCTTCCCTGACAGCTTAAATCCATCCATCCCAAATCGTCGATCAAAATCATAATTACGTTCGGTTTCATCTTCATCGCTCCTTTTCTTTATTTGTTTTGAGTCTGATTCCCAGTTTAATTTTCAGTCCCGACCTTCCTTTTGTTCTTTAAGGTTTCTTCTGCCCACGGTTTTCTTTCATCTCCGATCAAATTTCAGTTTCAGCTGGGGATTGATCGGAACTATGCCGAAATCCATCTTCCGGTCAAGCCGCGGGTTTAACCCCGAATTCAACCGCTGATTAAGCCCAGTCTAAAACAGAATCCGCAGCCGCTGCAAATAAGCCAGATCCCGATACCGGGCAATCTGAACCTGCTTCGGACTCTGGAACACTTCGATTT
This sequence comes from Holdemania sp. 1001095H_141210_F2, assembly GCF_015558105.1. Classification (NCBI taxonomy): domain Bacteria; kingdom Bacillati; phylum Bacillota; class Erysipelotrichia; order Erysipelotrichales; family Erysipelotrichaceae; genus Holdemania; species Holdemania sp. 1001095H_141210_F2. The sequence continues at coordinate 81,400 of NZ_JADNPO010000012.1, read as the reverse complement.
CAGTTTCCTGATCAAGGTTGAAGCACAGGTGATCATAGCACAGAAGCGCGCCTTCGAAGTTGGCGGACCGCAGCTTAATCACGGATTCCGGCCGCAGGATCAGAGGCGAACCCAACGAGCGGTAAGCACGGTGATGAATTCCCGTAATTTCGCTCAGCTGCAATAGCGGAAGGCCGCTTTCGATCACCGCCCCGCCTAAGGAGCGGTTATAAGCCGTGGAACCGATCTGCGTACACAGACACAACCCCGTTCCGCGGAAGGTTTCAAAGAAAGAACCGTTGATCTCGATATCCATCAGCTGCGTTTTCGTCACGTTTTCAATCCGCATTTCGTTTAACGCATAGATCGTTTTTTCCTGTTTCTCACCGCGTGCCGTGACCTGAAGCAGACGTGCGCTTTCGCACTTTGGACTGCGGTGGGTCACATCTTGAACGCACAGATCCATCTCATCGCAGCGGTAATCGCAGAAAAAGCCGAGTGTTCCGCTGTGAATCCCGACAAACTTTACATTTTCCAGCTGATCCAGATATTCGTGCACGGCATAGAGAAATGTGCCGTCCCCACCGATCGCAAAGACCAGATCGGGCTGCCGTTCCTCTTCCGTCCAGCCTTTCTCACGCAATTTATCCGCCAGCTCGCTTTTCAGCTGCCGGGATGTTTCATCGGGCCGGTGAACGACCGCAAACTTTTGTTTCATACTCTTTCTCGCTTTCTTCGCTTTTTTCCCAGCTTCAATGCTTTTCATCCATTCGCATTAAGCTGCTTTTTTTCACGGCTTTTCGCCTGCTTTTTTCCGTGGCTTTCAAAGCTTTGCCTGCCGTCTTTCTGACTTTTCGCATGCCCGATTTTCAAAGAAGAAGAAAACTCAGGCTGCACGCTTTATTCTATTGCGTTGTTATTTCCCTGTCTTTGAACTTGGACGCCAGCAGCGCAGGAATCTCGCACAGCTGACCGCAATGCCAAAACGATGCGCATTCATCACAACCATGCACTAACAACGGCTGCAGGCCCGCCTGAAGAGCGCCCTGACCATCCGCGATCGGATTATCACCGATCATCACCGCCGCCGATGGATTTCCCAAGGTTTCCATCGCCAGCCTGAACGCCTGAGGATGGGGCTTTTCCACGGCCGTCTGCGCGGAGCCCAGCACGGCTTCAAAGGCGTCCGTCAAGCCGAGGCCGCGGACAATCTGCGGCAGCTCCGGCACATGATTGGACAGGATGATCATCCGGTAGCCTTCGCGTTTCAGGCAATCCAGCGTTGCAAGCGTATCAGGATAAAGATGATAAGAGCGGCTGTCGGCCTGAACGCGGTGCACCCGTCGGGCGATTCGCTGCGCTTGATCACCAGTGAAGCCCAGTGCAAGCGCCACTCGAACCAGATACGCCTCCAAAAAGGTCCACCAGGCTTGCGGATCCGTCAGCTCCGGGTGCAGCTTTTCCGGTTCGTCCCATGGAAATCCGCTGTGCATCAGCGGGCGGACGTCCTTCAATGTCAACCCATGCCCCGGCGCCAGCTCGTTCATCGCCGCCAGCATCGCTCCGGACCATTTGCCTTCCTGATAAGCCAGTGTTCCGTCGAAATCCCAGATCAGTGCCGGTCGTTGATTCATGCGCATCTCCTTTATGCCGCGAAGCTTTCTCTCACGCGGTTTTCCTTTTCTTTTCTGCTTCCTTATTATATCATACAGGGAAGAGGTGAACTTTCCAATGAATGAAAATCTTGAAATTGAATATAAAATGTTGGTCAGCGAACAGGAGTTCAGCCAGCTGCGTGATTTGACCGGCGTTGATCAGGTCCTCGTGCAGTCCAACGTGTATTATGACTGCACGCCCAGCTCAACGTTAAAGCAGATCGCGATGCGGATCCGCGACGTGCGGGGCAAGCATCTGTTCACCATGAAGATTCCCCAGGCTCAGGGCGTGCGGGAGATCGAGATGGAGCTGCCGGAAAACAGTCCGGAAGCGTTTGACAACCCGGAAATTCGGGCTTTGTTTGACAAGCTGGGGCTTACGCTGCCCGTTCATGTCTGCGGTCAAATGATCACGCACCGGCATCTGCGCGTTTATCCTTTAGGCGAGTTATGTCTGGATCACAGCCTGATCAACGGCCGCAGCGATTATGAAATCGAATTTGAGGTCACCGGTGATCCGCAGGCGGGAAAAGCCTTTTTTCTGGATCTGTTAAGTCAGGCAGGGCTGACTTATCGGGAAAACAGACGGTCAAAATACGCGCGCTGCGTTCTGGATCAATAATTCGCCTGTTTTCTTCTTTTTTCGGCATTTTTAACAAAGCGGAAAAGAAAATAAGCGATTTCCTGATATAATGGGACTGAGGTGATTTTCTTTGATCAAAATCTTATTCTCCGACCTGGACGGTACGTTGTTGTATATCCCGCCGGTGCTGACCAGCGGCGTCAGCGAGGAAAACCGCGCGGCGATCCGCCGGCTGCAGGATCACGGCGTACGGTTTGCGATTGCGACCGGCCGGTCTGTGAATTTTCTGCCGCATCATTTTGGTTCCGATCTGGTGTTTGACACCGTCGGCATCTGCGGCGCTTCCATCCGGCTCAACGGCCGCTTCATCTATCAGACAGATTTCGACCACGATGAAATTGAAGCGCTTCTGGAGGTTTTCTCCGACAGTGCCTACGAGCATCGTTTTCTTGTCGTCACACAGGACAACGACTATATTTTTGAGGATCCTTTCGGGGAACAGGCGATGGAATATAAGCTCAATCCCAAGCACCGGATCCGCGATTGCCGGCGGGTGCTGGACGAGTCGATTTCCGAATATATCCGGGATCCGCACCATACGCACATCACCGCCTGTTTCTGCCACTTCCAGCAGGAAGAGGGCGTCGATTATTATAAGGATATGTTAAAGCGGAAATTCTTCGAACGGTATCAGATTATTCAGACCAGTCCGTATTCGATCGTCATTTTGAAAGACGGCGCGAACAAGGGGACCGGGATTGCCAAGATCGCGGCGCTGACCGGCGTCGGTCTGGATGAAGTTGCAGTAATCGGGGATTCGGAAAACGACTTTGAAATGTTCGCGATGATCCCGCACAGCTATTGTATGAGTCATGCCCGCCCGGATATCCAGGCGAAGGCGAAAACGGTTGTGGATTCCGTCGCGGAGTGCATTGATTTGATTTTGAAGGAGAACGAACAGGAGCGGCTGGAAAATCTGAATCTTCTGTAAAAGTCAGGCTTCCCGCCACCCCTTCGCCAGATCGCAGGAAGGATGGATAATCAAGGGTATTCCGTGTCCAAAGTGCCACGCTTTCAACTCAACAGCGATTTCCACTTTGTTTGCCTTCTCATTGAGGGTCCTGTTCGCTGTACAGGCCAATTTCATAAGAAAAACGTTGATCCGTGCGCTCCGCTTCGGCTTTGGCCCGGCGGTTGGGAATCAACGTTTTTTTATTTATTTTATGCCGGCTGATAGCGGATTTGCAGCATCGTCTGATCCAGCGACCGGCCCGGCCCGCAGGTGATCGGCAGTTTTTCTTCGGCGCTGAAGCCGATCGTTTCCCCATCGTTGAGCGTCACGTCCTGATCGAGGACATAGCTGGCAATGGCATAGAGGAAATCGTGCAGCTGCTGCGGTGAAGCGGCGCTGTCCAGCACCTCCATCTCCCGTTTTCCAAAGGCCTGAAGCCCATAGGTGTACGCGCACATCCCCGCTTCGCTGCGGTACAGTCCAAGATACACCCAGTCGTAGATCGGCAGTTCGCCCTCGTTCATCTGTTTTGCGACTTCTCGATACAGCTTTGGTTCGTACACCGTACCGGTCGTATAGACGCCAAGAACGCCGTCCTGCCGGCAGCAGCTGGCCATCAGCTTCGTATAAAGCGAAGCCTGAATCAGCGCCGCCTGATCCCGGCCTAACACCGCGACAAGCAAATGAGCCTGATGCTGTTTCGTCATTTCGACAGCCTGCGGCCACAGGTAATTGTTTTCCGCATTGCGTTCCGCTTCCTGATTGGGAACCGACGCGCCCATCAGGCTGACGGCCAGGGTCATCCCGTCGACTTCGGCTACCAGCGGCTGATCTGGATCGTCCGGCAGCTCACGGATCTCAATCTGCCACCTTTCGCGCAAATCGTCCGCCAGCTTCCGCGGATCCCAACGCGCTTCCCGCAGCAGCACAAAACCGGCGAACGGGCCGATCCCGGCTGCTTCCTCCTGCTTTGCTGCTTCCCGCATGCAATAGGCGCGGACCTGTTCAACCAGCGCGACCGCCTGATCGACAGCGTTTGCTTCCTGATAAACTTCCATTTCGCTGAACACATGTCCGCAATGATCAAGCGCGTCCTTTTCATAACCGCCCGCGACCCCCAGCAGCCAGTCGGGATGATTCCGGGTTGGTTTGTAGCGGAAGATATAATAATGCAGATCATGCAGATCAAATTCCTGCGTTTGTTCCAAACATTCAGGGACACTGCCCAGTTCATGTTCGTCAGCCAGCCATTCGGCCATCGCTCTGCGTGCCGCTTCCGCTTGATTCATGCGTCATTCCTCCTGAACCGGGGATTTCTCCGGTCTGTTTTCTGTCTTCTGTCTTCTGATTTCTGATTTCTGATTTCTGATTTCTGATTTCTGATTTCTGATTTCAGGATAACCGATCGGTCGGATTTCGGCAAGTAAATTTGTTTGAATGAAGGCAAAGTCTGAAATCCGAAAGGGCAGCCTTTCCACAACTTTCTAAAGGATACCAGTGCGATCAATCGGCAGCCTGCGATGGCTTTACTTTTTCTGTATCGTTGATGAAATCCACTTTATAAGGTCAGCGTCAGCGCGTCGTAGGCTTCATCCAGCGCCCAGACGCTCACGCTGCCCCCGCCGACCGGGAACGTACCGCATCCGTTTTCATCCAGCTGTATGATTTCCGCCTGATTCATCAGCACATCCAGCATCGTCTTGCCCGCCAGAGCCGCGCCCAGCTCCATCGTTTTGGTTCCGCCCGGCGCATCGCTCATGATCACCGCCAGACCGGAATGCGGATGTTGATCGTCCCCGGACAGCGTCCAGCCGATGATATTGGCGTCGTCAAAGTAATCGCGCTGAAGACCATAGGCGTAATCCCGGCGCGCCCGGATCATTCGCTCCAACCCCATCACCGGCGCAATGCGGTCATGCGGAATTCCAACTAAATCACCGTAAAAAACACACGGAATGCCCTCCTTCCGCAACAGGATCAGCGCATAGGCCAGCGGCTTAAACCAGGCCGGCACCCATGATGCCAGCGCCTGGGAGGGTTGGGTATCGTGATTATCGACAAACGTCACGGCAGCGTCCGGCTCCGTCTGAACTAACGTGTTGCTCAAAATCTGAGCCATGTCAAACTGAGCGTTGCTGGTGGCGGCTTTGACAAACTGATAATGTAACGGTACATCGAACAACCGCATGCAATGACCGCAAACGTCCAGATAATGCCGCAGCTTATCCAGCTCCCAGCTCCAATATTCACCCACGGCCGGCAATGTCTGACCGGTGTTTTGACGCAGCTCGCCCAGCCAGTGAGTATAAAACTGAAAATCCATGTGCTTTACCGCGTCCAAACGGAAGCCATCCATTTTCACCGTATCGTAATACCACTGACCCCAGCGGTCCAGTTCCGCGATGACCTCGGGATTGGACAGATCGAGATCCGCGCCCATCAGATAGTCATAATTGCCATTCTCGCTGTCGGTTTCCTGATCCCATTGTTTCCCGACAAAGCGGAAGATTCCGCTGTACTTCCAATCGCTGTCCCAATCCGTGCCGTCGAAATGACTCCAGTTCCAGGTGAAATCGGAATACTTTCCTTTCCGCCCCGGGAATGTAAACTTCGTCCACGCCTGAATCGTCCGGGGATCCGCAACAGTCTGGTTCCGGTTGTTCCCGGCGTCCTGCACCGCCAGCACTTCCTCCTGCGCATCCGCGCCCAGCCGGTGGTTCAGCACGATATCGGCCATCACTTCAATTCCGGCCCGATGCAGCGCTGCAACAGCTTCAAGATACTCCGCGCGTGTTCCATATTTCGTTGCGACAGTCCCTTTCTGATCAAATTCTCCCAGATCATACGTATCATACACGCCGTAGCCAACGTCGCTTTTTCCACCCGTGCCTTTATAGGCCGGCGGCAGCCAGACACCGCTGATTCCCAGCGCAGCCCAGTTTTCCGCCATCGCGGCGCACCGCTTCCAATGCTGCTGATCCTCGGGCAGATACCACTCGAAGGCCTGCAGCAGCGTTTTATTTTCCAAGTCAACCGCCTTCTTTCTATGATTCAATACGTTTACTGTACCACAAATCAATCTGATGAAAGTTGAATTCAAAAAATTGTAAGAAAAAAGAAAAACTCTCCTCGAAGGAGAGCTTTCGACAGAATCCGTTTATTCCGCTTCCAGCTGGGAAGTGCAGTGCGGGCAGCGGGTGGCATGCAGATCAATCTCGGTCTTGCAGAAAGGGCAGACCTTGGTCGTCTTCGGCTGCGGCGCCGGTTCTTCCCTGGCACGCAGCTTGTTCATCCAGCGAATGATCAGGAAGATGACAAACGCGGTTAACAGAAAATTGATCAGTCCGGTGATGAAGCTGCCGTAAGCGATCGTGGAAGTATGTGCCTGCGCTTCCGCCAGCGTCGGGTAATGCTGGCCATCCAGCGCAATGAACATATTGGTGAAATCCAGCCGGCCGGTAAACAGACTGATCACCGGCATGATGATATCGTTGACCATCGACGTGACTAACGCGTTAAAGCCGCCGCCGATGATCACGCCGACCGCCAGATCGATCATGTTGCCTTTCAGCGCAAATTTCTTAAATTCTTTGAGCATTTTTTCACTCCTGTTCTGTGCGTTCCATTATAGTGAACCCCCGCCGGAAAATCAATTCTTTCCATCAGATTTTCTTGCCTGAGGGATGAATTGGAAAGCGGCGGGCCCGTGCGCGTGATCTGAATTCATAACCATTTACAGTTCAGTATTAGAACTAAAAATCAAAAAATTAATCTTCACTTAATCCTTGATAATTCTTTCTCATGATAGAATACAGACGAAATCTGCGGAAGTTTTTGTTAACCGCAGAGGAAGAAAGAGAGGAAATAATGATGAAAAGCAGTAAAAAGCTGACGGCGCTTCTGCTTGCGGGCCTGATGATGACCACCGCGGCCTGCGGGACGAAGAACGAACCGGCCCAGGGAAGCGGTAGTTCAAAAGGCGAAGCGACGATCACAAAAACAGCCAAAGGTTTCGGCGGCGACGTCACCGTCACCGTGAACTTTGACAAAGACGGCAAGCTGACCAGCGTGGAGGCGGCCGGCGACGAGGAAACACCAACGATCGGCGGTCAGGCGATCCAGGAACTGCCGGCGAAAATCGCCGAGGCAGGCAGCGCGGACGTGGACGGCGTCGCAGGCGCAACCATCACTTCCAGCGCAATTAAAACCGCGGTGCAGGAAGCGATCGACGAATACAACGGCACAAGCGCGGAAATTCCGGCCGCCAAGATGAAGGCCGGCACCTACACCGTCACCGCCAGCGGTTTCTCTTTGTTGAAGGAAATGGAAGTCGCGGTCACGGTCAGCGAAGACAAGATTGAAAACATTGAAGTGCTGGACAACGGCGACACCTATCCGTTTTTGGAAGCGGCGAAGGAAAAACTGATTCCGCGGATTCTGGAAAATCAGTCAGTCACCGTCGATTCGATCTCCGGCTGCACCGGTTCCAGCACCGGCATCAAGCAGGCCACGGAAAAAGCCGTTGCCCAGGCGTTGGCCGAAGGTGGTTCCGAGGCAGCGGCGATCAAGAATTTCTATAAGACGCCAGCCAAATCCACAGAGCAGGAAACGATCGACGTCGACGTCTTAGTCGTCGGCCTGGGCGGCTCTGGCACAGCGGCGGCGATGAGCGCGGCTGAAACTCAGTACGCAGCCAATGGCAACGACGCCTCCAAGGTCAGCGTTCTGGCGATTGACAAAGCCGGCAAATACGGCGGCACCTCCTGCATCACCGCGGACACGATGGGCATCAACGCCCCGGAATACGACAAGACCTACCACGGCGGCAAGGATTATGTCGACGCCAAAGCGATGAAGGAAGACTGGAACAACTTTACCAAGGGCGACGCGAAGCAGGATCTTCTGGATCTGTTCTTCGACGAATCCGGCAAGACGGTCGACTGGCTGATCAGCCACGGCTTTGATTACGGCAAGGGTTCCCCGGAGGGCGAAGGCTATCAATACGGCGGACCGCAGCGCGGTTTCACCGACGAGGATATCTGGTACGTCAAATTCCAGTATACCGGCCAGGGTTACGGCAACTGGAAGAAAGAAACCGGCGAAATGTTTGACAGCATGATCGCCGACTATGAAAAGGTTGGCGGCCAGTATCTGCTGGAAGTCGAAGCCAAGGAATTGATTTATGACAAGGACACCAACACCGTAACCGGCGTCAAGGCGGAACGTTACGATGGCAAGCAGTACACCATCAACGCCAAGAAAGTCATCATCGGCACGGGCGGTTTCTCCAACAACGCCGCGCTGCAGGAAAAATACCTGTCCAACCAGTATTACCCGCTGCAGGGCAGCTGGCTGATGTACGGCATGCAGCAGAACGACGGCACGATGATCAGTTCCGCGCTGGATCTGGGCGCCGGTACCTACAATATCGGGATGCCGCCGATGGTTCACTTGCAGGGCGCGCCGATCACGCTGCACGAATATCCGGTTGAGGTCGTCGGCGATGAAAACGACGTGGGCTTCTGGACACAGCTGCCGCGCCGCAACTCACTCAATGATTTCCCGAATGCGCTGGCCAGCGCCGCTTACGCGCTGCAGGTCAACATGAAGGGCGAACGTTTCTCCAACGAAGCGGGCACCTTCCAGACCTGGAAATCCGGTCCACGCTACTACACGATCTGGTCGGACGACTTCTTCCGCGACGTTGAAAAGAACGGTCTGCCGGTCAGCTTCAACGACGATCTGACCTGCCAGGGCGGCATCGACGCAGGCAAACCGCTGCCGGTGGACGAGCTGATCGACCTGTGCGTGAAAAAGAGCATCGCTTATAAAGCCGATACGCTGGAAGATCTGGCAAAGCAGCTGAAGATCGACCCGGCGGTCTTAAAAGACAATGTCGACCGCTACAATGCCGCGGTGGAAGCAGGCAAGGATGAGGAATTCGGCAAGGCCGCGGACTTCTTAACGATGAAGATCGGCGAAGAAGGCCCATATTACGCCTTTGTCGGCGCTTCCTACATTTACTCCACGGTCGGCGGCTTGGACGTCAACACTGACATGCAGGTCTTAGGCTCCGACAATGCGACGCCGATCAACGGCCTGTACGCGGTCGGCACGGATTCTCTGGGCGTTCTGTTCTCAGAACAGCGTGAATACGTCACCTATGGCGGCGCAGCTCAGGGTTGGGCTTATACGTCCGGACGTCTGGCCGGCATCAGCGCGGTCAACAGCCTGGGCGAATAAACGTCCCATTGCAGCGCATCAACACCAATGATTCATGAAGGTTTGCTCGCTGTAATGCCACAACATCCAGGATTGAAAAAGGTCTGTCCCCTGCGGCAGACCTTTGTTTTATTTTCGGCTTGTCCTGATCAACCCTTATCCTGTGGAAATACCCCTCCAGCCGGCAACGGTTAACCCCCTTTTCTCACCGGAGTCAAAGCGGAGAAAATACGCTTCCGGATGCGCTGCGCCGCAGCTCAGTCTCACTTTCAATCGGAACACACCTTCCCTTTTCCGTCGGAAAAACCTGAATTTCCCGGTTTACTTTCCCGCGTTCCTTTCGCATAATGAAAGAGAAACATAACGAATCGGATTCTTATTTTAAATTGAACGATTCGGCGCAAATCTTAGGAGGTTCCGGCAATCGGCCGTCAGCCGCAGAATCACGGAGGGAAAATCATGGCATTCTGGACACCCTGGCGCGGCTGTCACCGTCAAAGTGAAGGCTGCCGCTATTGTTATATCCACAAAGGCGACGCCCGCCGCGGCGTCGATACGAACCAAGTCGTACGCAGCGAGCATTTTTACGCGCCGCTGGAAAAGAAAGCCAACGGTGAATGGAAAATGAAAGGCGGACAGATCGTCTACGTCTGCTTCTCCTCCGACTTCTTTGTCGAAGACGCCGATCCGTGGCGCGCGGAGGCCTGGCAGATCATCCGTCAGCGTCCGGATCTTCATTTTCTGTTTCTGACCAAGCGCATCGAACGGTTTTCCATCGGTCTGCCGGACGACTGGGGTGCGGGCTATCCCCATGTGACGATCGGCTGTACCGTTGAGAATCAGCGCCGCGCGGATGAACGGTTAGCGCTGTTGGCCACGCTGCCGATCGCCCATAAGAATATTATCTGCCAGCCGATGCTGGAAGCGATGGATCTGGAAAAATGGCTGCGTGATGAAACGATCGAACTGGTTGTCGCCGGCGGGGAATCGGACCGCTGCGCCCGCCCGTTAGACTACGCCTGGATTCTGGATTTGCGCGCCCAGTGCGAACGCCAGCATACGCACTTTGAATTCCGCCAATGCGGAACGCATTTCATCAAGGATGGCCGGCTCTATACGCTGCCGGTCAAGGAACTCACCCGCCAGGCCCGCAAAGCCGCGATCAACCTCTGACAGCTCGCTTTTTCCGGTCTTAAAATGCGAGGATATTCTCCCAAGCATGAAGTACAATCAAAAATACAGAAAGGATCTGGAAACTATGGAATGGATTGACCGCCTCAACGCCTCGCTGAATTACATCGAGGAACATTTAACGGAAGAAATCAGGCTCGAGGAGCTTGCGCGGATCGCCTGTTGTTCCAGCTATCACTATCAGCGCATGTTCACTTACATCGCAGGCATTCCGCTTTCCGAATATCTGCGCCGGCGGCGGATGTCGATTGCCGCGGTCGAGCTGCAGCAGAGTGAAATCAAGGTCATCGACCTTGCCCTGAAATACGGCTATACTTCGCCGACCGCCTTCAATCGGGCATTCCAAAGCGTGCATGGCCTTGCCCCTTCAGCCGTCCGCAAGCCGGGCTGCTCCATCAAAACTTTCCCGCCGATCAGTTTCCGGATCACTGTCAAAGGAGTGGAAGAAATGAATTATCGGATTGAAAAGAAAGAAGCGTTTCGGATCGTGGGCTTATCCGCCCCGATGAAAAGCAACACCGAGGAAAATTTCAGCGTCGTCCCGCAGCTGTGGGGCCGGGCGGCAGAGGAATGCTGGATCGGAAAACTGGCGGCGATGATGAACGCTCAGCCGATGGGGATCTTGGGCGTCAGCGCCTGCTTTGAGCATGAAAACTGGAAATACTTTATCTCCGTGGCGACCGATCTGCCGGCGGAAGCGCCGTTAGAAGAGTATGTCGTGCCGGCGTTTACGTGGGCGATCTTCTCCGGGGAAGGGGTTTGTCCGCAGGCGATTCAGGATCTGGAACGAAGAATCGTCACGGAATGGCTGCCGACCTCCGGGTATGAATACGATAACGGCCCGGACATCGAGGTTTATCTGGAACCCGATCCATCCCAGGCCCGCTTTGAAGTGTGGATTCCCGTGGTATGCGCTCAATCCGGCAACGCGCAATGAGCGCCGCCTTTGACGATTTTAAGCAGAGTCTGAAGCCTGCGGAACAAGCGGGAGTTCAGACTTTGCATGAGGCTTTGTTAAATCAGGGCTGTCAGGCGGAGATCAAGGAAGCCAAAAGCGGATACACCGTCAGCTACCTGAAGCCGGACCGCAAAACGCTGGCCAACTTCGTCTGCCGGAAAAGTGGCGTCAAGCTGCGCCTGTATCCGGAAAGCATATCCCGGTATGAAGCGTTTTTAAGCACGCTGCCGGAAGCGATGAAAAAAGCGATCCGCAAAGCCTCGGTTTGTAAGCGGTTGATCAATCCAGACGACTGCAACCCCCGCTGCCAGACGGGCTACACGTTCACAATGGATGGCGAATTGTTTCAGAAATGTCGGTATATGGCCTTCTTCTTTACCGTAAACGAAAGCATGCTGCCTTCACTCTTGGCGTTTCTTGAACAGGAACGGCAGACCCCCGCAGCGTGATCGCTTTGATTTATCCCATTGCAGTTCCCTGAATTCCCTTCTGTTCAGGGAACTTTTCATGTCTTCTTTTCCGCTTTTTCCGGCTGCCTCCCATTTTGTTTCCACAAAAAAACTCCGCCCAAAATACTTTCCCAGTCAAAAATCTGACCCAAGGGGGATTTAAAAGCGGAGCTTTATTTTTTCGCTGTCGTTTCCCTTCCTCATTGAGAATAGTTCTCATTGAAGCAGGGCGCGGATCGCCGGTTCCAGCGCCAACAGATCTGAGGTGTCTTTGCGGATCCAGCAGGAAAGCGTCATCCCGTGGATCAGCGCGCAGATCTGCGGGGCGATGTGTCCGGCCCGTTCCAGACTGTATCCGCAAGCCATCAGCTTATCGCAGTATAAGCGAATCCAGCGCTGATAGACCTGTTTCGCGGCTTCCTCCATGTCGGCGCTGATATCGGAAGCTTCGATGCCGATGAACGTGATGACCAGCGACGTCGCGTATCCCTTGTGATTTTCCAGCATATCCGCAATGTGATGCGCCATCTTGACAAACACGTCCACCGCGTTGTCCGATACCGGGAAGATCAAGGCCAGAATGCCCTGTTCCATGCGCTCATAGGCATAATTGAGCACTTCAACGCCCAGCTGATTCTTGCCGCCGGGGAAGAAATAATAGAACGATCCTTTGGGGATGCCGCAGGTATCCAGAATCTCTTTCAGGCCGACGCCGTAGTAGCCTTTTTGAGCGATCAAGTTCGCAGCCGACTTCAGAATCCGCAGTCGTTTTTCATTCGTTTTTTCCTGATTCATTCTGTTCTCCCTCATCCCTGTCCGCCATCCGCTTTCTTTCTCTATCTTTTTATTATAAACTAGAATTAAGCATTAAAGAAAGAGTCGATCCCGAAATCTCGTTATAAAGTACGAAATTATCCCGGATTTGCCGCGCAGGCTGAAATCACAGACTGTTGCTTATCTGTTCTGCCGGACAGACCTGATCTTAAATTCTCGTGTTTTCTTTCTCTTTAATTCAGAATGGAGTCCCTTTTATGAAAAAACAACCCCGCCGTTGGTTCCGGATCCTGACCGCGATTGGAATTGCAAGCTTGATGATCGTCGGTATTCTCGCCATTCAGACCTTTTCGATCATCCGGCCGCGCTGCGTCGATCAGACACTGTCCATGCGCTGCGTCGGCGCATGTCCATCAGAATTCATGGATCTTCATCTACAAGGAAATGTCGATCAGTTTCATCAGTTTAACGGTTTTTTACAGGTTGGTGAGTTGGAAATCAAGCTGGAAAACAGGAACATGATGCCCGCGTCATTATTTTTTGAACAGAGAATATCAGTTTTGGGACTTGAAAATCTCCCCCTTCGCGCCGGATCTGAAATATGTCGTCAACCGTCCGATGACCCAGTGGTTTATCTTTGACAGAGAACGCTCATTTCTAATTTTGCCCGTGGATTTTGATCGGAATCAGCTGGACTCGGTTGAAAGCGCCGCCGGCGTTGATCTCGGCCCCCGAGACTGAAGCTGATTTTAACGACGCCTGATCAAACAAGCGCAACCGATCATTTTTGTCACAATCTCCAATTCCCGCCTTTTTTCAATTATAATAAGGAAGATGAAGGAGGGCCTGATATGAATAAGATCTGGATTATTGAGGATGACGCCAGCCTGGCCCGGCTGATCTCGGAGAATTTAACTAAATGGGGCTATCCTTGCGAAGCGGCGACAGATTTTGATCAGCTGGACAAGGATTTTTTAAGCGTGCAGCCGCAGCTGATCATCATGGACGTCTCGCTGCCGGGGAAAAGTGGTCATGCCTGGTGTGCGGAAATCCGCAAACTATCCAAGGTACCGATTCTTTTTCTGTCCTCACATAATGAAAACATGGATATCATCATGGCGTTGAATCAGGGCGGCGACGATTATCTGACCAAGCCGTTTTCCATGGAAATTCTGGTCGCCCGGATTCAGGCGCTGCTGCGCCGGGCTTACAGCTACGAGCCTTCGGGAACGCTGATGGAGTTTCAGGGCGCCGTCTTCAATCTCGCCGACGCTTCCTTAAGCAAAGACGGCCGGCAATGCGAGCTGACCAAGAATGAGTTTAAAATCCTGCAGCTGCTTCTGGAAAATAAAAATAAAGTCGTATCCCGGGAAAAGATCATGTTGAAGCTATGGAACAACGACTGCTTCGTCGATGAGAACACGCTGACCGTCAACGTCAACCGGCTGCGCAGAAAAATGGAACAGCTGGGCATCGACGACTGCATCGAAACACGCAAAGGACTGGGGTATTTGCTTCATGCTTAAAAGCTATCTGCGTCATCGCTCGTTTCTTTTTCTGTGGACAGGGATCGTGCTGGCGATCTACGCCTTCCTGCAATATCTCTACTGGTATCCGCTGGATTCGATCGGCTACACCGCCCTGATCGTCCTGACGCTGCTGACCTTGATTTCCGCGCTGGATTATCGTCGTTATCAACGTCGGCAGCGGCAGCTGGAAGCGTTGGAAGAGGCGTGGATCAGTCTGGAAAAAGAAATGCCGGAAACGCGTGATCCGCTGGAGCTGCGCTATCAACAGCTGATCCTGAAGCAGCGCGTCATCCTGACGGAAGAAAAGGAAAAGCAAAACGCCGCACAAAAACAGCGGGAAGAGCTGGTCACGATGTGGATGCATCAAATTAAACTGCCGCTGGCTTCACTGAGCCTGATTCTTGAAAGTCTCGAGCCGGAAGACACCATTTCCGCCAGTCATCTCAACGAAATGAAGCTCGCGCTGATGCGAACGGAACAGTATGCACAGACCGCGCTCAAGGCGATTCAGATTGAGAATCTGAAAGAGGATCTGATTTTAGAGCCGTGTGATCTGGGCGAGCTGTGCCAGGAAGTGATCCGCAAGCAGGCGCTGCCGTTCATCCTGAAAAAGCTGCAGCTGAACTTCACGCCGTTTCATCAACCTGTTATTACCGACCGGAAATGGCTGGGCTTCATTCTGGAACAGCTGTTGTCCAATGCCTTAAAATACACTGACGCCGGCATGATCAGCGTCACGTTTCGCTGTGATCCGACACCGCATTTAATCATCGCCGATACCGGTCGGGGCATCGCCGCCGCGGATCAGGCACGGTTGTTTGAGCGGGGCTATACCGGCTATAATGGCCACCATGACTTCAAGGCCAGCGGGATCGGGCTTTATCTCTGCCGGAAAACCGCCGATTCGCTCAATATCAAGCTGCATCTTGAATCCGAAAAAGAGAAAGGTACGCAGGTTCATCTGATCTTCCCCTCTCCCGATCTGTTTTTCTATCGCTGATTCCTTCCTTTGCGCATCGTGACAGAAATGTTCGATTGCCCGGGAAATTGTTCGTCAAGTCGATGGAGCGAATTTCAGCGCTGCGATAAAATGGGATCAGATGAAAGAAATGAGGGATGCAAAATGGAACTGCTGCGAGCAGAGAACATTCAAAAAGTATACAACACCCGCGCCGGAGGCAAACCGTGCCGCGCGCTGGCCGGAGTCAGCTTCTCCATAGAAGCCGGGGAATTCGTCGCGATCATGGGCGCGTCGGGATCGGGCAAATCGACCTTGCTTAATATTCTGGCGACTTTGGATACGCCGACCAGCGGTGAAGTCTATCTGGAAGGTCAATCCATGAAACAGATCAAAGGAAAGGATCTGGCGGCCTTCCGGCGGGAAAAGCTGGGCTTCGTCTTCCAGGATTTCAATTTACTGGACACCTTCACTGTCCGCGACAACATCCTGCTTCCGCTGGTGCTCAGCCGCACGCCGTTAGCGGAAATGGAACGACGGTTAAAACCGGTCGTTGCCAGTCTGGGCATTGAACCGCTGCTGGAACATTTCCCGGTCGAGATTTCCGGCGGTGAAAAGCAACGGACTGCAGTAGCACGGGCGGTCATTACCGAACCGCGCTTAATTCTGGCCGACGAGCCGACCGGGGCGCTGGACTCGCGGTCATCTCAACAGCTGCTTGACATTTTTGATCAGCTGAACCAGCAGGGACAGACGCTCTTGATGGTGACGCACAGCTCGCTGGCAGCCAGCCATGCCCGGCGGGTGTTGTTTATCCGCGACGGCAGGCTGTTCGCAGAATTATGCCGCGGCGATCAGTCTCAGCAAGTCTTCTACGACCGGATTACCGCGTCGTTGTCCATGGCGACGCGGCAGGATGGGGAGAGCTTATGATCCGCTATGCTTTCCGTCTGGCCTGCGACAATCTGAAACGCGGTCAAAATGTGACGCTGCCGTTTTTCATCGCCAGTACCGTCACGGTGTTTCTGCATTTTCTGATCATGACGATGATGTTTAATCCGCATGTGCCGGAAATCCGCGGCGGCGCGACGCTGGCCTTTATTTTCCAGCTGGGCGTGTTCGTCATCACAACCTTTGCGATTCTGTTTATGATCTCGATCCATCAGATGCTTTTAAAAAAGCGGAAAAAGGAATTGGGCTTATATACGATTCTGGGCATGGAAAAGAAACACATCTCTTTGATTTTATGTTGGGAAAACTGGATTCAAACACTTGCTTCCTTGGGATTGGGACTCCTTTTGGGACTGGTCGGCGGACGCCTGATCTGGATGATCCTGTTAAGGATACTCAACAGTCCCAACGGCCTGCCCTACGCCTTTTCCTGGACTGCGCTGGGCTGGACGGCCGCTGTTTTTATCGGCTTGTTTCTGGCGACCACCGCCGTTTCACTGTTTCAGATTCATCGGCTCAATCCGATCGAGCTGCTTCACAGCGAAAAACAGGCGGATAAACCGGTGCGTTTTCTTGCCGTTAAGACGGTGTTCGGCCTGATCTGCCTGATCGTGGCCTATGCCGTCGCCTTGTTCACCAACAATATGTTTACCGCGTTGATGGTCTTTTTCTTCGATTGCATGCTTGTCATCTTCGCGACCTCCATTCTCTTTGAATCCGGCACGACATTCTTTCTGCGCTGGCTGAAAAAGCGGAAAACGTTTTATTACAAGCCTGACAACTTCGTCGCGGTGTCGATGCTTTCCCACCGGATCCGCCGGAATGCTTCCAGCCTGACGACGATCTGCATCCTCAGCACGATGTTGTTAGTGACGATGGGCGGCTGCGCAGCTTTGTTTTTCGGCGAGGATAATGCGTTATCAGAATCCAATCCGGATGATCTGACCTACACGCTCAGCGAGGAACTGACTTCTTCTCAGCGGGATGAAATCACCGCGGCTGCGGCCGAGCTGGCCGAAACGCATCATGTCACACTGGAGGATGTCCAGATTTACAGCTATGGCGAAGCGTATTCCAAACTTATTGGTTCTACGTTGGGAACATTTACCGACAACGACTATCTCGTCGGTTTCCGCAGTGCGGTGATCGACTATGGCTACGATATCTTTCTGATTCAGAGCGATACCTACCAGCGGATTACCGGTCAGATTGCGGCGCTGCAAAATGATGAGCTTCTGATCCTGACGGGCAACGATCAGATTCATCTTTCAGCATTAACGATTAATGGAAAAACCTATGCGGTCCGCGATATCCAGCGCAGCACGCCGTTCACTCAGCGCAAATACAACAACGGCGGCGGCACGAATTCATCGGATTCCAGCGAGCTGTTATTCCTGGTCTTCGCGGATGAAGCGGCGATGCTGCCGGTTCAGGATTATCTGCAGGAAGGGAAATGGGAAACCAGCACACGGATCGGCGTGAATTACAGCGGCACATTGGAAAACCGCACGGCGTTTTACGAGGCGTTGAACCAACGTGTCCGCGGATCAGGCGTTCCGATTCAATTTGCCACCTGTCTTGACTACGACCGGCAGGAATTCAAAAGCATGTATGGAGGACTGTTATTTGTCGGCGTGTTCTTCTCCGCTCTGTTTTTAACGGCGACCGTGCTGATCATTTATTTCAAGCAGATCTCGGAGGCGATGGACGATCGTGAACAGTATATCCTCCTGCAGAAAGTCGGCATGGACGAACAGGAGGTATCCGCAACGATCAACCGTCAGGTCATGCTCGTCTTCTTCCTGCCGCTGATTACCGCTTTGATTCACACCAGCTTCGCGACGCCGCTGATGCAGACGCTGTTAGTGGCGCTGAAACTGACAAATCCGATCTTCACCTATGCCTGCGTCAGCGTATGCGCTGTGATCTTCACGATCTTCTATCTGATTTTCTACCGCATGACTTCGCAGATTATCAAGAAAGAAGTGGCGTTCTGAGTTCACTGTTAAAAGACTTTAAGCTTCTTCGTTTGGTAAATTCCGGCAATCCTTTGAAATTCAGGATCAGGTGATAAAAACTCCCGGCTTTAAAATGATTCCTTCTTGGGGAATCGACCGCTTTCTGGCGGACTTCATCGTCGGGAGTTTTTTATTTTCATATGCCGATCAGCCATAGCAAGCGGGCAGGAATAGAACGGTTCAAAATTTCGTTTCCTGCCCCTTTGCGTATTGGATATCCGATTTGTGAGCGCCATCGCTTTTTATAACACTTTTCCTCAGACCAGAAACAAACCGGAAGCAATATCGGCAACTGCATCGCTGACGAATCATAAAAGCTTTTTATTCATATTTCCTTCCCACGTAGATCATCGGGATGAACAATCCTCCAAGATAGATCAGAAGCAGAACGATCTTCACAGGCCAAGGATCACCATTGAAAAGAAGCATCAGAAACTCATATACCACCGGCATCAGCACCAGTGAACCCAGCGCCCAGTTGCGGCCGGCATTCATGATCGGCAGCCAGTTGCGATTATTAAAGTAAATTCCAACGAGATTCATTCGGAAAACGCCGTTGCTGTAACTGCTGATTTTATTCTCATCATAATAGGCGGGCAGTTTTTCCCGCGCGAACAGACAAAAATAGAGGCCAAAGATCACGCTGAGCAGCTCCACGAGTAATAAATCATTGAACATCCTGGAAGAAACCAGATGAAAGTGCAGCAGCATCCCTATTTCTCCCGCGGAAACCGCAAGACAAAGCAGGAGAAGCAAACCGTTTTTCTGACGGCGTTGCTTCCGCGGCTGCGGATCTTCCTCGCCCATCGTTATTGCTTTTGTTACAAGCTTGTCGACCTGATTGGCGCTCATCGGTTCCGATTGGGGAATTCTCCGGCATTCCAGCAGCTCCGCCACGCTCACATCGAGCGCCTGAGCCAGCGGCACTAACAGTGTGATATCCGGCATATTCAAACCGCGTTCCCATTTACTGACCGCTTTATCTGAAATCATGAGCTTCTGTGCCAGCTCTTTTTGCGTCATTTGTTTCTGTCTTCGCTGATCGGCAACGAACGCCCCGAATTGTTGCTTATCTAATTCAAACATAACTTCCTCCTCCTGCCGTTATTCTATAACAGAAGTTGAAAAACATCGACCGACGGGTGGTTGAGTTGTGCCATTCCCGGGTTTTTAGCAGGAGATCAACCGAAAAGATCAGGCGTGATTTTTGAAAAGAGAGCTGAAGTCTGCCAAACTTGACATTCAACTTCCACTCTTCTAAAACTTGTTATTCCTTAGAAAGACAAACTGGCCAACCTGAAAATTTGCCCATCAGGTTTTGAAATTATTATAGAAAAATAAGAACAGGTATCTTCTGAATATCAATATTCCTTGTACGCAATTTTATCATGCGAATTCAACTAAAGCCTGAATAAATTTTATATTTATTCAGGCGGTAAATAGCTTATACAAAAAAGATTGAACCCCCGGCATGCCATGATGCGTCAGGTTCAATCTTTCTTTTCTTTATTCCGCGCTCGGCTGCGGCAGCGCCTTCAGCTGTTGATGCCGGCTGAAGATTTCCATGAATTCCTCCCCGGTAATCGTTTCCTTCTGAAGCAGATATTCCGCTTCCTCATGCAGCAGCTGCGCGTTGTCCTCAAGAATCTTCCGGGCTTCAACATGCGCGTTCTTGATGATCGCCATGACTTCCTTGTCGATCAAGGTTGCCGTTTCATTCGAACAGACCAGCGATGCGTCGCCGCTCAGATACCGGTTGTTCACCGTTTCCAGCGCCGTCATGCCGAACTGATCGCTCATGCCCAGCTGGGCCACCATCGCCCGCGCCAGCCGGGTCGCCTGTTCGATATCGTTGGATGCGCCGGAGGTGCAGATATTGAACATGAATTCTTCCGCCGCCCGGCCGCCGGTCAGCGTGCGGATCTTGTCCAGAATCTCATCCTTGCTCATTAAGACGCTTTCCTGCTCCGCCACCTGCATCGTATACCCCAGCGCTCCATTGGTATGCGGGATAATCGTAATCTTATGCACAGGCGCGGAATTCTTCGACACCGCGGCCACCAGGGCGTGACCAATTTCATGATAGGCGATAATCCGTTTTTCCTTTTCGGAAATAACCGCTCCTTTGCGTTCCTTCCCGGCGATCACCGTGTCGACCGCTTCGTCAAAGTCGTGCTGCATGACCTTGGAATGTCCGTTGCGCACTGCCGTTAACGCTGCTTCGTTGACGATGTTCGCCAGCTCTGCGCCGGAAGCGCCGGAGGTTGCCAGGGCGATCGTACGGTAGTCGATGTCACTGTCGACGACGATGTCCTTGACGTGAACTTTCAAGATTTCTTCGCGGCCCTTTAAGTCCGGAAGTTCGACAGGAATCCGCCGGTCGAACCGCCCCGGTCTCAACAGTGCTTTATCCAGCGTTTCCGGCCGGTTGGTCGCCGCCAGGATGACGACGCCCTTGCTTCCATCGAAGCCGTCCATTTCCGCTAACAGCTGATTCAATGTCTGTTCGCGCTCATCATTGCCGCCCATGCCGTTGGCGCTGTCGCGCTTT
Source organism: Holdemania sp. 1001095H_141210_F2 (assembly GCF_015558105.1). Taxonomy (NCBI): domain Bacteria; kingdom Bacillati; phylum Bacillota; class Erysipelotrichia; order Erysipelotrichales; family Erysipelotrichaceae; genus Holdemania; species Holdemania sp. 1001095H_141210_F2. The sequence continues at coordinate 60,570 of NZ_JADNPO010000012.1, read as the reverse complement.
TTGCCAATCGTATCAATCTCGTCGATGAAGACGATGCACGGCGCTTTTTCCTGTGCCTGCTTAAACAGATCGCGGACCCGCGCGGCGCCCATGCCGACAAACATCTCCACAAATTCCGAACCGGAGATTGAGAAGAACGGAACGTTCGCTTCGCCCGCCACCGCCTTGGCCAGCAGCGTCTTACCGGTGCCCGGCGGCCCGACCAGCAGCGCGCCCTTCGGCATCTTTGCGCCCAGCTTCTTATATTTATCCGGGTTGTGCAGGAAGTCGACGATCTCGCTCAGCGCTTCCTTCGCTTCATCCTGCCCCGCGACGTCCTGAAACGTCTTGCCCGTTTCCGCCGACACATAGATTTTCGCGCTGGATTTTCCAAACGTCATCGTGTTCGCGCCCATTTTCTTCGCCAGCTGTTTGGAAAACAGCTGACCGACGCCCAGAATGACGATGATCGGCACCAGCCACATCAACATATCCATTAAGAAGGAATTCTGCTGCGGAATGACTGCGGTGTACTTTGCGCCGCTCTGTTCCAGCCGCTCTGTCAGCGTCGTGTCGTTGGACATAATGCCGGTTACGAACACATTTTTCCTGTTGTCCTTGATCGTGTAGGCGATCTTGCCGGTCTGGTTGTCCACTTCTACCTCGTCGACCTGTTTTTCATCCAGAGCAGCGATCAGATCGCTGTAGTCGACTTCCTTGATCCGCTGGTTCTGGATCATCGGCGTCACGAACAAATTGAACGCCATCAGCGCGATCAACATCACGAAATAATAGTAAATTAACGGTTTCTTATTTTTTGGTTTTTCTGTTTTCATAAATCCTCCCGATCCAGGAACTCGTTTAACTTGCGTAACCCTGAATTGATTTCATCCAATTCCTCCGCTGTCATTTTCAGCGAAATCTGATCACTTTGGAGCGCGATCTGATGATCGCAGTCGCGGATCAGCTGCAGTGATTTCTCTGACAGACAGATCCGTACCGTGCGCTGATCCTGTTGGGAACGCACGCGATGCAGAAAGCCGTTGCGTTCCAGCCGCTGACAGATCGCGGAGATATTGCTGACGGTCATGCCGGCCGCCTCCGCCAGATCGCAGATCCGCTGACCGTCTTCTTTAAACAGCTCGATCATCACGACCGCCTGCGGACCAGTCAGGCCCAACGGTTCGTACAGTTCCTTCAGGCAATGATGCAGGCGCATATTAATCTGCCGCAAAAGCGACATCATTTCCATGACTTGCTCGCTCATAAATCCTCCATTTCTAAATATTCAATGCATTGAATATCTATCTGTTGAAGATTATAGTTCCAGTCCTGGTTTCTGACAAGCCTTCTGCCTCACTTCACACAATCTCACAAATTCACTCCATTTTTTCCGGCAGATCTTCCAGCCGCACTTTCCGTTCGCCGAGCTTCTCCGAGAACAGGATTGCCGGATTCTGCGTTTTTAAAAACGCCATGACGGTCTGAGCGTCTTGATCGTGCTGCAGCTGGATCAAGGTTGTCCTGCGGCCCCGGGCATTGATCTGCAGCTGGCATGGGGCGTACAGCTTCTCCGACTTCCGCAGCGGCACCTGCGCGTAGCTGCACATTGTGATTTCATCATAAGTCCCCTGGACGCCCTGCCTGTTAAACCAGGATATCCAGCGGTCTTCGAGAAAGAACGTCGTATCGACCTGCCGGTAAAGCAGCCGCTGTGGTCCCCGCAGGCTTTGGGTAAAGCGCTTGACCTGCCCCAGCTCATGCACCGCCTGGATTAAGCGAACCGCCAGGGCCGCCAGAAAGACAACGATGAACAAGCTGACGTAAAGCGATTGACTGATCCAGGCCAGAATGGCCGCTGCAACCAACAAAAATAAATAGAACATCAGCGCCCAGCTGTGTTTTTTGACGACCTGTTTCTGTATGAGTTCCGTGATGTGTTTCATCACCATCACCTCCGTTATTTTCATTGTATCATATTTTTCTTATTTCTCGTATTCATTATTCTTTTCTTATACATATTCCGGAAAGTGTACAAAAAAAACCCGGAGGATTGTGAACATCCATTTCCCCCCGGTTTCATTCATATTCAGGCAGTTCCGCCAGCGTCAGCGGTTTGGCTGGGATTTCGTAATAGACGACGATCGCCGGATTCACGGTTTTGAGAAACCGCAGCACGTTCATACAATCGTCCTTGCGTTCCAGCGCGAGAACGGTATAGCGCTTGTCGCGGCAGTTGATCTGTAATTTCCAGCTGCGTTTCCGGCTGTCAAATTTCATCCGTGAATTTTCGTTGATCTGATTGAGATAACAGTTCTTGATCTGTTCGTAACGCACGCATAAGCCTTTTCCGCGGTACCAGGAAATCAGCTTGTTGGGCAGAAAAAACGTGTTATCCGCCTGCCTGCACAACGGCAGGGATTCGCTCAGATCGAGATCCCGGACAAAGCGTCTGGCGCGCACCTTCTGAACCCATGCTTCCAAGCCGGCCAGACCGTCGATGATCAGACTGGCAAAAAACAACAGCCACAGCGTTCCGCTGAAAAAGGAAATCGTCAGCGTCAACAAATTGAGCGTCAACGCGAAGCCCAGCTTCTCCCAGGGTTCCGCCATGGCCTTGCGAATTAAACCAGCTTCGATCCGCTTCATGATCGTCATCTCCTTTTTCTTTATTATAACAGGAAACAATAATCAGAGTTCTGGTCTTTCTGGTAAATTCACAATTCAATTCGGAAATTGGACAGTTCTTACATCTTTGCATTGCATTCAGACTTCATGAAATCCGCTATGATTCAATCGAACTGGATTTTCCAATTATTCATAGCGCAGCGCGTCGATCGGATCGAGCTTCGCCGCTTTGTTCGCCGGATAGTACCCGAAGAACACGCCGATCATCATACTGAAGCCGACCGCCAGGGCACAGGCCGCAGCCGACGGCTTGGCGGGATAGCCTAACAAATTCGCCGCGCCTGCGCCCATCGCCACGCCTAATAAAACACCTGACAGTCCCGCGATCATACAGATGATCATCGCTTCGATGATAAACTGGATCCGGATCGCCAGGTTCGGTGCGCCCAGCGCTTTGCGGGTGCCGATCTCACGGGTTCTCTCGGTGATGCTGACCAACATGATATTCATAACGCCGATCCCGCCGACCAACAGACTGATTGCCGCGATGCCTGCAATCGCAACCTTGACGGTATCCAGCATCTCGGTCATCGTTTCCAGCATTTCCTTCATGCTCGACGCGGAAATGGTATAAGAATCGTTATGCGTGTAAAAGCTGGTGAAGAACGCCTCGGTATCGCTGAGCAGCGTATCGACGTCCTCGCCTGCCGCGCCGACGACCGTGACGGACTGATAGCCCTGGCTGGCCTGAGTGATTTTCTTTGCCGTGGCAACCGGGACATACATCGAGGTCGAAAGGTTATCGCTATCCGAGAGCGCCGTCATCATGCTGCTGGAAGTGTCATAATGATAAATTCCGACGATATAGAACACCTGCACGCCGTTGTTGAGGCTGACCTCCAGCTTTTCGCCCATCGCCTTCTCAACGGAACCATACAGCTTTTCCGCCAGATAATCCGAGATGACGGCCGAGCGTTTAGTCTGCGTATTGTCCTTCTCATTGATAAACCGGCCGGTGATCATGTCCAGATCCTCGACAGTCAGGGCGTCGGGATTGACGCCGCTCACGCTGACGCTGCCGGACATCTCGGCCTGACTGATCGTACCGCTGCCGATATTCTCTGAGCAGGATAGCGCTGTGATCCGGCTGCCGAACAGCGAGCGGTATTCCGTAATCATCGCTTCCGAGATCAGATCTTCCTCATCGGGATTGCCTGGGCCGAACATCAACACCCGGCTTCCGCCATAGCTGTTGGAAGACGCGCTGCTTTTTTTCTGCAGCGATACGGTGATGTTGCTTGCGCCCATCCCCGACATACTGTCGGTAATCGAACCGGTCAAGGAGTCGCCGACGGTCATGATCGCGATAACGGCGCTGATGCCGATGATGATGCCCAGCATCGTTAACAGCGAGCGCATTTTATTCGCTTTCAGGCTGTACAGCGCCATCCGGATATTATCAAGCACGCCCATGGACGCCCGCTCCTTTCCGAACGTTGACGATCTGACCGTCGCGCAGCGTGATCACACGCTGGGTTTCCTCCGCCAGCTCGGGATTATGCGTGATCAGCACGATCGTTTTGTGCTGTTCCTCGTGCAGCTTGTGAAACAGATCCATGACGACCCGGCTGGTCGCCGTGTCCAACGCGCCGGTCGGTTCATCGGCCAGGATCAGTGAAGGATCGTTCGCCATCGCCCGGGCGATCGCCACCCGCTGCTTCTGGCCGCCGGAAAGCTCGTTGGGCTGGTGTTTTTTCCGCTCGCTCATCCCGACCAGATCGAGCAGCTCTGCCGCCCGTTGGGATCGCTCGCGGGCCGGCATCCCGGCGTACAGCATCGGCAGCTCGACATTTTTCAGCGCGCTCATCCGGCCGATCAAATTGAAGGTCTGAAAGACGAAGCCGATCTGGCGGTTGCGGATTTTTGCCAGTTCTTTATCCCCGGCCGTCTGGATATCGACGCCATTGAGCTTGTAGTGGCCTTCCGTCGGCCGGTCCAGCGCGCCCAGAATGTTCATCATCGTCGATTTGCCGCTGCCGCTTTCGCCGACGATCGCGACGAACTCGCCAGGTTCCACTTGCAGGTCGATGCCGTGCAGAATTTCAAGCTCGTTGGGCTTGCCAATGGAATACCGCTTGACGATGCCCTGCATCACGATAACAGGCTGAGCCGCACTCATCCGTTGCCTCCCCGGCCGCCTGGCGCTCCGCCGCCGTTTCCGCCCGATCCGCCGGCAGGCATCTGACCGGCAGGCATTTCTCCGGAAGGCATCGCCCCGCCCATGTCGATCTGCATGTCGCCGTTCATCTGAACCGGTTCGCTGCTTTCGCTGCCGCTCACCTGAGCTTGTTTTGGGTCTGCGCTGCTGCGCACCTCCATGCCCTCGCTCAGTTCAGCTGAGCTGATTTCCACATAATAGTCGTTTTCTTCCCCGGTAGTCACGACGACTTCTTTAAAGATGGCGTCACTGCCGGAGCCGGATTCCTTGACGAACACGATGGATTCTCCGGCGTCATTGGTGCCGATGGCGTCGATCGGAACGACGAAGACGTTATCCACGGTGGACTGGATAATCTCTACCGTGGCGTTGATGCCGACGTAGAGTCCGCTGTTTGACGTCGTGACCGTCACCTCGGCCGGGAATCCGCCGTTTTGCGAAGAAGCGGTTGGCGAGATTTGTGTCAGCGTCCCTTCGATTTCGCCTTCGGTGGCGTCCGTCGTAATCTTGGCGTTCATCCCCAATTCGACGTTTTGAATTTCATATTCCGGAATCGTCACCGTGATTTTCAGCGCGTCTGTGTCCTGAATCGTCGCGATCGTCGTGTTGTTGGTCGCCATTGATCCGACTGTGACGTTGATCGCTGTGACCTTGCCGGCGGTTTTAGCAGTCAGCGTGCAGTTTTCCTTCTTCTCATACAGATCGTTGAGCGTATCGCTGGAAGAAGCCTTTGTGACGGCTTCTTTGGCGTCCTCGACTTTCGTCTGCCAGCTGTCGCGGTTATTGCGGGCTGTATTCCAGGCGGTAAGCGCGGCGTTGTAGGCGCTTTGGGCTGTATTGTAAGCCGCAGCCAGAGAGTCGTAATTCATCGCCGATTGGGCGGATTTGAGATCCTGCTGAGCACTGTCGGCTTTCGCTTTCGCGTCGGCAGAGGTCTGCCTGGCCGTGTTGTATGCCGACCCGGCAGGGCAGGCTGTATCTTCCAGACCCGTGCAGGTCCCCTCGCTGATCGCGCTGTTCAACGTGGAAAGCGCCTGATTTTCAGCTTCCACCGCACTTTGATAAGCCGCCTGTGCCTGATCGACATTGGCCTGGAACGCATCGACAGAGCTGCGCGCGGATTCATACGCCGTCTTTGCGCTGTTCATTGCGCTTTCCTTCTCTGCCAGCGTGTTCCAGGCACTGTCTGCATCGCTTTGCGCCCAGGACAGATTTTCTTCTGCCGAAGTCAGTGAATCCTTCGCGTTGTCGATGTTCTCCTGTAAGCTTTCCAGTGTCTTCTCAATATTCTTGTCGATTTCCTCTGTATCCAGAACACAGATGATATCCCCGGCTTCCACCCAGTCTCCGACCTGAACCGGAATTGATTTGACCGCCAGCGATTGATTGGTTGTCACATTGGAGACCGACGCGCTTTCCACCGTGCCGGTCAGGCTGATCGAATTGTTCAGCGTCGTCTTTTTCAGCACCGTTGTTCGAATAAACGACGCCTGCGTTTTGTTTTTTCGGGTTGTCCCCTGACGGGAAAAATAAAAACCCCCCGCCCCAGCCAGACAAAGACCAATCGCCAGAATCAGTGTTTTCTTTTTAGTCCAATGCAGGGATTTCAGTGAGAATTGGAATTTCATTTCATCACGCTCGCTTTCCACACTCTAATAAGCATCGCTATTCTCCCATGGGAATGTGAATTGTTTTTGAATAGTTCATGATAGTAAACTGAATTTCCGGCGAAGCTTTGGCGAAGACCGCAGATTCCCTCGTTTTTGAGTTCTTTCGACAAAGATTGCATTTTAGCCTTTCCGCTCTTTTGCAAAGTTGGGAAATGGTGTACACTTAGGATAATGAACATATCGCTTAACGTTGAAGAAAGGATCGTCCACATGAACAATTCGGAATTCTCTGGCGAACCGCAGGTTTTTTCCCTCATTCAGGCGTTATTTGTCGACAACGACTGGAACTGTTTAGAATCGCTGCTGGATGAAAACGTCCAATGGCACGCCACAGAACCGCCGCAGGACTATGCCGGCCGCGAACAAGTCCGCAGCCATATTAAAAATCAGATGTCGCGGCATCACGAAACCTTAATCTGTACGACGCCGCCGATCAGTTCGGTTTTAAACGAACGGTACTGTTTGACCACCGTTAAGGCCCTGCTGCAGGGAGAAGAATGTCATTCGCTGATCCTGACGCTGATCCGCGACCAAATCCGCGGGAAATTCTGTTTCGTCCAGATCAGTCCGGCTCAGATCGCTTCCAGCGCTTATCAAAATCAGGAATTGTCGTTAACATTTCTGCCGGATCAGATGCCGGGCGGTATTTTTCACTGCTTGTTCGACGAACCGCTGACGCTCTTGCAGACCAGCGACAGCTTCCTGCAGCTGACCGGCTACACCCGGGAAGAAATCCGTTCTGAGCTGCACAACAGCTTCCGCGCCTTGATCGATCCGCGTGATTTTGAGAATACGCTCGCCGAGGTCCGCGAACAGCTGCGTCATGGCTGCGATAAGGAACTACAGTTTCGGCTGCTGCGCAAAAACGCCGAGCCGATCTGGGTTCTGGATAAAGGACGCTATCTTCAAGACGAATGGGGGCGGCAGTATTTCTGCTGCATTCTGGTCGACATCTCCGAATCCAAGCGAATTGCCGAGGAATTCCGATTAAGCCTGCAGCGTTATGAAATCATCATGAACCAGACGCAGGATATTATTTTTGAATGGAATATTCCAACGGATGAACTCACGTTCTCCGAGAACTGGAAGCAGTATCTGGGATATCCGCTGCAGTTGACGGTATCCGGACTGCTGGATGAAAAGAATACGAATTTTTATCCGGAACAGCGGCATTTATTCACTGATTTGTGCTGCCAGATCCGCGCCGGCCGAGCCTACATCGAAGATGAACTGCAGCTGCACAACGCCCAGCATCAGCCGGTCTGGTTCCGGATCCGCGTGACTACGCAGCTGGATGAAAATCAGAAACCCGTCAAGGCGATCGGTATTCTATCCAATATCGACGAAGAAAAACGACGGTCGCAAAGACTGCTGGAGAAAGCGCAGCGCGATCCGCTGACGCAATATTATAATAAGGAGACGGCGCAGACGTTAATTCAGGAATGGCTGACCACCCAGTCGACGCAGAATGCCTTAATGATCATTGATATCGACGACTTCAAAAGGGTCAACGATACGCTCGGCCATCTGTTCGGCGACGCCTTCTTAATCGAAGCGACGTCCCGGATTCGCCGGCTGTTTCGCAGCGAGGATATCCTCGGCCGGGTCGGCGGCGACGAATTTCTGGTTTTCATGAAAAATATTCCCTCCAAAGAACAGGTGGAAAAGAAGGCGCGGCAGATTATCGACGCCTTCCAGTCCATTGAACTGCGCAATCAGAAGATCCTGAAAGTATCCTGCAGCGTCGGCATCGCGATGACCTCGCCCGTCAATCCGGATTTCCATTACTGGTTCCACCGTGCCGATCAGGCGCTGTATTCGATGAAAAGCAAAGGCAAGAACCAGTTCGCTTTTTACAATCAGCTGGCTGATGAGAACGCGTTTTTCCCAATGGTGGAGGGCGCGTCGGCCGTCAATGCCCGGATCGATTCCAACACGAGCAAAACCGACGAGACGCCGCAGATCAGCGAATTCATTTTCAACAAGCTTTACAACGCGCAGGACCTGGAACGCTGCATTCAGGAAATTCTGGGGATCATCGGCCGGCATTTTGACGTCAGCCGCGTCTATATCTTTGAAAACAGCGACGACGATCAGTTCTGCACTAACACGTTCGAATGGTGCAATCAGGGCATTCCTGCGGAAAAAGAGAATCTCCAGCACATTTCCTATCAAGAAGACCTTGAAGGCCAATATCTGAAAAACTTCGATGAAAATGGAATTTTCTATTGTCAGGATATTCACACCCTGAACCCGGCGCAGATCCGCCTGCTGGAACCGCAGAAGATCAAATCCATGCTTCAATGTCTGATCAAGGACCGGGGCCGGCCGCGGGGCTACATCGGCTTTGATGAATGCCGGGAAAAGCGGCTGTGGGATCAGGTTCAGATCAACGTGCTGACCTATGTTGCGGAAATTCTCAGCGTCTTCCTGCTGAAGAAACGGGCGGAAGACCGGATTCAGCAGCTGGAATCCCGAATCAAAATAAAATAAAAAAAACTCCCGTGCCGCCGCTTCAAGGGCTGCGTCCCCGCCTGTCTGGTCAATCCGGAATTCCGGATCCATGGCAAGCGTGCAAAGGCAGGGAGTTTTTATTTTGGATAAGCCGTTATCCATTGAACAGTTATCCATTGAACAAACGTAAGGAGTAAGCGTAAAAAAGCCTGCTTTTAGAAGTCAGGCATCTTCAGTTTCCGCACAGAGTGACAGGAAAAAACAAAAGAACGATGAGGCACTAGCTTTCCAGCAGCCGGCGCTGCTGATCGAGCGGCAAAATCATATACAGGCCCATTTCAAACGTGTAAAAGCTGACCAGTCCCGGATACCCGTTGAGATCGAGCTTCCCGTCCAAAACCAGCAGCAGCCTCCGGTAGAGTTCCTGTTCCGTGCCTTCGAGCAGTTCATGGCGCACGCTGGCCGCCAGCCGCTGCATGTTTTTAGTATAAGTCAGATACTCGCAGTTATATTCGCCGATCAAATCGCCTAATGGCCCGTTGACAAAGCGAACCAGCGGCAGCGTGACTTTTTCATAGTTCATTTTCCAATACGCCTGATCCAGCGGATTTTCAGCCATCTTCCGCAGCTGATCAAGAACCTGTTGCTTCAACTTCGCAAACAACGCTTCATCCATCGTTAAGATGGCCCGGGCGGCATAATAGCGCAGACGTGCATCGTTTTCAATTTGTTCAAATTCCAGCGCATAAATAATCCGGGCGACATAACGCAGCGATCCTTTCAGATCCTGCTGCGCCTGCTCGGTAATCTTTCCCCACAGAAACAGCCTATATTCGCTTTTCGGCACGTTTAAAAACGAACTCCAGATAAAAATTGATATCATGCGGGCATCCTGATCCGGGCAGACCAGATCAAGCATCGACTGATCCGCCTCGCTGGGCGCCGTCGGCCGGCTGATCTGTTCCGTCAGATCGTTAACATTGTACTGCGGCGGCAGTTCCGTCAACAAGGAGGACAACGACCGGATCAGCCCCAGCTGCCGCAGCAGCTGCATGCGCAATCCGGCAAGCTGCTTATGCAGACAAAAATTCGTCATGCTTGGATGACTGATCAAATTCTCCACTTCACCCACGGGAATATTATATTGTCTTAGAAAAGCGATGATCCGCAGACTGTCGACATCCGCCTCGCTGAAATCCAGATAATTATTTTCCGTGCTGCGGCGGGGATGAATCAATCCCTGGTCAATATAAAAGTAGATCGCTTTTTTGGTCAGACCGGTCTGCCGGCAGACTTGTTGAATCCGCAAGGGAATCACCTCTTCTCTCTCTGAATCGTTATCCCGGTTCCTGCCGAAAACTGCCGGCTGGCGCAGTAATAGCGCATCGGATCCGAAATGGAGAATGGATCCGGAAATCAGACAACAAAACCATCCTCTTAGGGAACGGTTTTGTTCGGATTATTCTGTGAAAGCGCTGTAAATATTCACATAGTTGTCCTTTTTCTTCATTATACACTAATCTTTGACCGCATAAAAGTAGGGATTGACCTTCCTGCGACAGGACATTGTATAATCACTTTGCGAAAGCCTTAACAAAAAGGAGTGGAAAGAAATGAAGAAACAAGCAAGCAAGTTTGCGGCGCTGCTGATGTGCGGAGCGATGGTTCTGTCGTTAGCAGCCTGCGGCGACAGTGGTAAGAAAACCGAACCAACCCCGGACGCAGCCGCCAAACAGACCTACACAGCCGGCACCTACACGGCAGCCGCGCCCGGCATGAAGGGCGACGTCACCGTGGAAGTGACAGTCAGCGAAGACGCGATTACAGACATCGTCGTCAAAGATCATCAGGAAACCTACGGAATCGGCTACGGCCTGGAAACTTCCCCGGTTGAAGTTCTGCCGATGCAGATTGTTGAAACTCAGTCGTTAGGCGTCGACAACATCACCGGCGCCACGATCACCACCGCGGCGATCAAAACGGCAGTGGCCAGCGCTGTGACCGAAGCGGGCGGCGATGCGGAAGCATTGAAAAACGTTCCGGTTGAGAAGACAGCTGAAGATGTCACACTCGATGCAGACGTTGTCATCGCGGGCGCCGGCGCAGCCGGTCTGGCGGCCGGTATCGAAGCTTCCCGAGCCGGCGCGAAAGTCGTCATTCTGGAAAAGCAGGGCGTTACCGGCGGCGCGACGACGCGCAGCGGCGGCAAGCTTCTGGCAGCCGGCACTGAATGGCAGAAGAAACAGGGATATGAAGACACCCCGGATCAGTTGCTTGAATACATGAAAACCATGGCCGGCGCCGATCAGCTGGATGAAGCAATGGTCAAGGCATTCTGCGACAATTCGGTTGAAAACATGACGTGGCTGGAAGACATGGGCGTGATGATCTACGACGTGGAAGCCATCCATCAGTCGCTGACGCCGTGGCGCGTTCATAACACGACCAATGCGGCAGGCCATCATGGCGGCGGCATGACCGACGGCTTCGGCGGCAACATCACAGTGCCGATGACGGAAGAATATCTGAAAAACAACGGTGAGATTTTCTACGGCACCACCGCTGATACCATCCTGAAGGATGCGGACGGAGCGATTATCGGCTTAAGCGGAACCAAAGCTGACGGCAGCAAGGTGACGGTCAATGCCAAAAACGTCATCATCGCTACCGGCGGATATGCCAGCAATCGTGAAATGACAAGCCGGTATGCCGCTTCGATCGGTGATAAATATGCAACAGGCGTTCCGGCCGGCAACCTCGGCGACGGCTTGAAGCTGGGCGAACAGGTCAACGCCAAGATTTTTGACGCTCCGGAAATTCAGACAGTTTACCTGAACTACTATTCCGGCGTCGGCATCAACGAAGAAGCAGGTCTGATCCTCAATGGCAACGGCGAACGGGTTGCCAACGAATATACCTATATGTATCATGTCGCGGACGCGATCTTCAAATCGGGAACGGATCACGGCTGGTACATCGCCAGCGCGAACGAAACTGCGCCGACTGTCCAGTATGCGCTGACGCTGGATTCCACGCTGAAAGCTTCCTCACTGGAAGAACTGGCAGGTTTAATGGGCGTTGACGCCAAGGTTCTGACGGATCAGGTTACCCGTTACAACGAGCTGTGCGCCAAGGGTGTTGACGAAGACTTCGGCAAGCCGGCGGAAAAGATGATCCCGATCGAGGGTGACACTTACTATGCCTTGTCGATGAATCCAAGCGTTACCGTCAGCTTCGGCGGATTGACAACGGACATCAACGCTCAGGTTCTGGATACGGAAAACAATCCGATCCCGGGTCTGTATGCGGCAGGCGAAGTTGCCTTCACCGGACTGTTCGGCGACGAATATCCGTGCTGCGGCATGGCCATCGGCGGCGCTGTCTACTATGGACGGATCGCAGGTCAGCTGGCTGCGGCTAACAAATAATCCAACGTTTAAAAGTATTCAAAGTGGCATGTGTCCGGCGGATTTCCCCCGGACCTGCCGCTTTTTTATGGCGTCAGTCCATGACGTCCACCTGATGTCATGGCAGGTAGTTCAGGCTGACTCGATTAACGCGTCAGTCTGTCAGCTGACAGTCCGGGGTTGCCTCTTCCAATCTGGTTCCGGTATACTCAAACCAGAATCTGACAAAAAAAACGAAAGAAGGTAAATCATGAAAATCCAGGAAGCATGTCTGCCCTGTCTGGTATCGCTGGGCGTCCGCTGCGCCGCCCTGATCCCCGCCGCTTCCCGTCCCGCTTTCTACCGCGATTTTTTCCACACGCTCGCCAACGTTGATTTTGATCAGCCCGCGCCTTTGGCCATTGGCCTGCTTTACCGCCTGATCAAGCAAAAAGCAAAAACCGGGGATCCCTACGCTTCACTTCGAAAACAGGTCAACACACAGGTGGCGGCAGAAATCCCGGCGCTGATCAGGCGAATCCGCTCGGCAGCCGATCCGTTTGCGGAAGCACTGCGGCTGGCTGCGCTGGCCAACAGTTTCGATTTTAATCCGCTTCATCAGCCAGATTTCACGCAGATGCTTCAGGATTTCCAACATGTCCTTCTGAGTTCCTCTTCACCCTTTAAGGAAACGGACACTTTCCGGCAGGATCTGATCCGGGCGCAGACCGTTTTGGTGTTGGGCGATAATTTCGGTGAAGTGATGATCGACAGGCTGCTTCTGGAACAGATCCGTATTTTGAATCCGAAACTACAGCTTTATTATGCCGTGCGCGGTTGTCCGGTTGTCAACGATGTGATCGCTGCCGATGCTCGGCAGGCTGGAATCGAACGATGAGCAACAATAATAAGCAGCGGCGACGATACGCCCGGCACGCTGATTGCGCGGACTGGCGCAGAATTCCAGACCGTTTACCGTCAGGCCGACGTCCTGATAAGCAAAGGTCAGGCCAACTTCGAATGCCTGATCGATCAGCCGGATAAAAACCGTTACTTCCTGTTAAAAGTCAAATGTGCCGTTCTCGCGGAACGCACCGGGCTGCCCTCAGGCACACTCGCCTGCATCCACGCTCCCGTTCAGTTATAGCGCACGTTCGCTCTGAACCGACTTCCCTGCTTGTCATCCGCTTCCGCCGTGGTGTATACTAAAAATTAAGCAATCAGAAAGTGGGGGAGAAATCCATGAGAATTGAAGAATGTCTTGAAAAGTCCCGTTTTGAATCGCAAGGCTCGGTCGTTTTGAACGGTCAGACGATCCCATACCGCACCGTCAGCGAAGATAATTTCTTTGTCGATGAGGAAGGGCAGCCGACCGCAACGATCTTTTCTTACGCGTATTTCCGCAGCGATGTTGCGAATCCGGCAACCCGTCCGGTTTTGTTCGCCTATAACGGCGGTCCGGGGTGCTCCAGTTTATGGGTCCACGCCGGACTGTTTGGTCCGCGGCGCATCAAGCTGGAAGATGAGCTGCATCTGCCGACCGTGCCGCCCTTTGAGCTGGAAGACAATCCGCATTGTCTGTTGGATCTGTGCGACATCGTTCTGGTCGATCCGGTGGGCACCGGCTTCGGACGCCTGATTCAGGAAAAAGCGCGCGCTGAATTCTATGACGCGGATGGCGACGTGAAGGCAATGGCGATGTTCATCGAACAATGGCTGACCCGTTACAACCGGCGCAACAGCCCGATCCTGTTAGCGGGCGAGAGCTATGGCACCGGCCGTTCGGCTTTGTTAGCGGCGGAGCTGATGGGCGCGGGGCCGGTCAAACCGGATACGCTGGGGCTGTCCGTCAGCGGCATCATGCTTTTGGGCAGCACGTTCTTTGAAGCCAATCCGGCAGAACCGTCTGCCGTGAATCTGATCACGATGGCGGCAACAAATCACTATCATCATCCGGAAGGCAAACCGGATCGGGATGCTTTTATCGCTCAGGCCTTCGATTTCGCCAAAACAGAATACCTGAGCGCCTTGTTTCAGGGCGACGCGCTGCCGGAAGCAAAACAGGCGGCCATCGCGGAAAAACTGACGTATTTCACCGGCATTGAAACCGAGTTCTGGATTCGCCATCATCTGCGGATTGATATGCAGAAGGAATTTGCGCATCTGTTGTTAAAGGATCAGGGACTGGCCGTCGGTTTCTATGACGGCCGCTATACCTGGAAAGACGATCCGGCGATCCGGGATGCCAACGTCATTGCGGATGATCCGGCGATGGGCCAGTACACGCCTGCCTTCCAGACCGCTTTCGCGCTGATCTGCAAGGAGCTGAACATCAGTTTCAACCGCAGCAGTAAGGGACTGGTCTTCGACGTCAACGAAACGTGGCAGCGAAAGTCGAAATCCTCGCCGGCTCAGGCATTAGCCGGAGCGATGCGGCGTAATCCGAAGCTGCGCGTCTTCTTTGCCAGCGGTTTGTACGATCTCTGCACGACGGCCGGCAACGCCCGTTATCTGGCAACACATTCTCATTTAGATCCAAGCCGGGTTGTGATCGGTGAATATCCGTCGGGTCACATGGCCTATCTGGGAGAAGAAAGCGCGAAACTGCTCGGAGCGGATATGCGGGCATTTTTCACTCAGGCGATTGGAAAATAAATAGTCAATTTTGATTCCTTCATCAACCGGTCAATTCGTTTTAAAGTCTTGCGAAAGACTGGCGTTCTTTTGACGCCAGTCTTTATTTAATACCGATCCGCCGGTTCTTTATAGTCCATGAGAAAACGCTGCCATTAAATCATTGAATCTGACAGCGTTTTTTCCTGCTTGTTTAATTTTACTTCTCTCTCACATCGGTTTTAAGTTCTTGTTCAGCCGGTCAACGATCCAGGCGATGCGCTTAACCCGCCCGGCTTCGGTTATAGGATCCAGGAAAGCGCGGGTATATGTTTTTTTAACCGACATGGACATCGCCTGGAAGTTGGAATAGGCTTGGGGATAAGCTTCCAAAACGGCGGAAAGCGACGCAATTTGTTCCTCGGTGACCGCCGCCGGTTTCGGCGCGTCCCATTGTCCGTTCGCTTTGGCTTCCGCAATCTTTTTCCGACCTGAATCAGTCATCCGGCCTTGTTCTTCCAGCATTTGAACAAGCTGCTTGTTTTTTTCCGACCACTTACTCTTCCCGCGGCGCTGCGAAAAGTATTTGCGATACGTTTTATCGTCAAGACTCTGCATCTGACCGTCAATCCAGCCGAAACAAAGCGCTTCTTCCAGCGCTTCGCCCGCTTTAATCGTTTTCGGCCCGCCTGCCTTGCCCAACACCAGCCAGATGCCTTCCTCAGATAAGCAATGGTCTTCCAGCCATGCCCTGAATTCTCCGCGCGTGGCGAATTGAAGTGTGTCGTTCATTTTCTGATCCTCCATTTCCAGCTTTTCATCAAGCGGACATCAGCGCTGTCCCTGCCGCGCGTTTTCTTCTTTTTTGAATCTGATTGAAAGTTCAATATTCCTGCGATGAAACGGAAACCTGACAGAATTCAAAATATTTTTTAACCGCTGTTTTTAAGGAAGCCAACCCGTTGTACCAGTCTGATCCGGCCTTGAAGTTTAAGGAACAGCGCAGCGGACGATGTTTCTGCCAGTCTTCCGTTGTATACGTTAGTTGATCCAGCAGGGAAGCACCCCCGTCTTTTCTGAATTCCAGATCAAGACTGACGTCCAGATTCTTTTCCACCCGCCGGCAGCGCTTGATATAGTTCTGAACGACAGCTTCGGAAACCAATGTCCGCAGCCATTTTGCATAATCGTCAATCCGCATGAGTTGATCCTCCCTCTCTCTGTTGGTTTGATTATATCATGGAAGTTCGCCGCCGGCTTATGATAATATAAAGTCAGAAGTCCTGTCTGACGGTCGCTCGTTAAACGCGGCTGCAAAGGTTCTGGATGCAAAGTCAGCTGACCGGCAGGATATTTACAAGAATTCACTTCGTCAAGGAGGACAAAAATGAAAAAAAGTATCGGCCTGAGTCTGAGTTTCATTCTCTTGTTTCTTGGATTTTGCGGCTTTAAAATCAAAACGACGGTTTCTTTAGAAATGCTCATTGCCAATTCCAGGATAATCAGCCTGACTTATTGTGAAATCATAACCAGCGATACAGCGTGCGAGCCGATTGAAATCACGGAGGAAGATACAATCAGGGAGCTCAGTCTGCTTTTTCAAAAAGATCGTTTTACCCGTACTCTCTTCTTTTCTCAGAAAACCGCTCATGAAATCCCCGTAAGAACAGGAAAATTGTTTCTCAGCGATGGAAATCAGACCTGGAATCTTGAGATCTACGGCGATCATACTCTTCGCCTTAACTATCAGGCTTATTCGACAGGATGGTTCAGCAATTCGACGGATTCCCTGCTTGATCGGATCGAACAGATTTACACGCAGTATTGAAAAACGGAAATTCGCAAAATTTTTTACAGGTGATAAAATCAACGTCATCACTGGCGATCACCATCAAAAAAACGCAGCGTGAGAGAACTCTCTCATTCTGCGTTTTCTTTTTTCTTTATTCCAGCAAGGAATTCCTGAGACTTAGCGAACCGTGCTGCCGACCGGCAGCTTTTCAACGGAGAGCACCTCGATCTGATCCTCGCCCATTCCGGCTAAAATCATACCCTGCGACTCGACGCCTCTTAACTTGGCCGACGCCAAGTTGGTAATGACGACGACTTTCTTACCGATCATCTGTTCCGGCTTATAGCTGCCCGCGATCCCGCTGACAATCTGCCGCGGCTTTTCTTCACCGATGTCAATCTGAGACACCAACAGCTTATCCGCCTTCGGATGCTTTTCGCAGGACAGAACCTGTCCGACCTTCATTTCAATCTTCGCAAAGTCGTCGATCGTGATCTGCGGCTTCACCGGCTCCGCTGGTTTTACCGGCGCTTTCTTCGGCTGTTCCGCTTCGATCTTTTCCAGCATTTCCTTTTCGTCAATCCGCGCAAACAGAATCTGCGGCTTCGGCGTTACGTGAATCCCATCTTCCAGCTGACCGAAAGTCAGCACGGAATCATAGCTGCGCTGCTGCGTATTGAGCTGATCGAGAATGGCTTTCGACGTTTCCGGCAAATAACTTTCCAACAGAACGGCCGCAATCCGGATGCTTTCCAGCAGGTTATACAATACGGTAGCCAGACGATCTTTCTTCGTTTCATCCTTGCCCAGCGCCCACGGCATTGTTTCGTCAATATATTTATTGCTTCGGCGCAGCAGAGCGAAAATCTCGTCGATCGCATCCGCAACCCGCAGCTCGTCCATCTTTTTCTGAACATTCGCCGGCGTCGCTTTAGCCAAGGCGATCAGTTCGTCATCAATCGGATCGCTGACGTTTGCGTTATGGACTAACCCGCCGAAATACTTATTGGTCATCGACAGCGTGCGGTTGACCAGATTACCGAGGATATTCGCCAGATCGGAATTGATCCGCTCGATCATTAATTCATAGGTGACCGTGCCATCCTGGGCAAACGGCATTTCATGAAGCATGATGTAGCGCACGGCGTCGACGCCGAAGTAACGAACCAGATCGTCCGCATAGATCACGTTGCCCTTGGACTTGGACATCTTGCCCTCGCCCACTAACAGCCATGGATGACCGAACACCTGCTTCGGCAGCGGCAGATCCAGCGCCATCAGCATGATCGGCCAGTAGATCGTGTGAAAACGCAGAATATCTTTGCCGATCAGATGAACATCCGCCGGCCAGTAATGCTTAAACTTTTCGCCATGATTGCCATCGCAGTCATAACCCAGACCGGTGATGTAGTTGGTCAGCGCGTCGATCCAGACATAGACGACATGCTTCGGATCAAAGTCGACCGGCACGCCCCAGGTAAAGGATGTCCGGGAAACGCAGAGATCCTGTAAACCCGGCTTGATAAAGTTGTTGATCATTTCGTTTTTGCGGGATTCCGGCTGAATGAATTCCGGGTGGTCTTCGATATGCTTCAGCAGGCGATCCGCATATTTGCTCATCCGGAAGAAATAGGCTTCTTCCTTCGCTTTTTCAACTGGCGCACCGCAATCCGGACATTTCCCATCGACGATCTGGCTTTCGGTAAAGAATGATTCGCAAGGCTTGCAATACCAGCCCTCGTATTCTGATTTGTAGATATCGCCCTGATCATACAGTTTCTTAAAGATCTTCTGAACCTGCCGCTCATGATCCGGATCGGTTGTCCGCATAAATTTATCGTAGGACGTATTCATCAGATCCCAGATTTCCTTGATCTGCCCTGCGACCTGATCGACAAACTGCTGCGGCGCTACGCCTGCGGCTTTGGCTTTGTCTTCGATCTTCTGACCGTGTTCATCGGTTCCGGTCTGGAAGAAAACATCGTATCCCAACATTCTCTTATACCGGGCAATGCTGTCGGCCAGAACAATTTCATAGGTATTGCCGATGTGCGGCTTGCCCGACGTGTAGGCTATCGCCGTTGTAATGTAATATTTTTCGCTCATGATAATTCCTCCTTTTTGATAATAAAAAAACGTCCCTGAAAGGACGCTGATTTCGCGCGGTACCACCTTACTTCATATCTTTTCGATATGCGCTTGCTTCTTAACGCGAAGTCACGTCTTATCCTACGCTGTTCGGATAATCAGTTCCAAGACCATGTTCGCTTCTGTTTTCTGTCCTGCTTTCACCGACTCAGGCTCTCTGATTCAGAAAATGGAGAAGCTACTCTTCTTTTCTCTACCTTTACGTTCTTAATTATAGTCACAGAAACTGCCGATGTAAAGCCTTAATCTCGTCTGTCAACGCTTTTTTCTTACGATTGTTTCACTGGTTCTCAATCGCTAAAGCATGATATAATGGTTATCAAAGAGGGATGTGTATAATTATGCAAAAACAAAAGAAGCGCGGTTTCACATTAATCGAGTTAATCGTCGTCGTTGCGATCCTGGTTGCTTTGTTACTCATATTGGTTCCAAGACTCACAGGCTTTACGTCCACTGCGGCTGAAGTCCAGTGTCAGCAGACACGGCAGAAAGTCATGGAAATGTACAATGCTTACCAGATCAAAGGTGAACCGGTGTCGATTGGGGATTTATTAAAGAACAAAGATGATGAATATTTTATTTCCACACCGAAATGCGCGTCGGGAGGAAAATTGACCGCAATCGAAATTAAAGGTGTCGTTACCTTAATCAAATGTTCAAAACATGGCAGCATTGCCAGCGATAATCTGGATTACACGCCGAAAGGAATTCAACAAACGATGATTTCCATCATGCAGGAATTTGTAAAAGATTCAGATCTCATGAAAGAATGTATTGGTTATATGAATAACGATCAAATACGTAAGTTTATGAAAAATGAAATTTATGGAGGGGACTGGCCTTCTTTGGAAAAGGGAGTCGTTGAAACAGCGAAATTGCCATCAGGGGACTATAAGATCCAAATCTGTTTCAATCATAAAAGCTCCTATAATAATCCTACCATGGACAATGCGATCATCTATGCTTCCACAATTCAAGAAGGAAATTGGAATACACGTCTTATTTATAATCCTGATAATAATAAATGGTATACCGGGTCTAATAATATTCAAGTAATGAACAGTACTTGGGATGATATTTGGACTCAAATGCAGGCTAATAATTGGAAGCCTGTCGAATACAGCGAATAAAATTATGACAAATTCATGACATTTCCTGCTTCCTTCAATTTTTTCCTTTTTCAATTTCTCTAATCTTATAGTATCACCCAAAAGGATACATGGAGGATAAAGAAATGAAAAAGATAGTGATGATCATCTTAGCCGCAGGTCTGTTATTCGGGGCTGCCGCTTGCCAATCCAAGGAAGACAAAACAACGCCGACACCGGAAGCAACGTCCAGTATGCCGGAGGCAACGCCGGCGGATAAGCCGGAAACCACAGAACCGACAATGGCTCCCGAAGCGAAACAAGGTGAAGAAAAAACCATCACCGGAAAAATCAGCGATATCAAAAATGTCATGTTTATTCTGGATGATGGAAAAGACGCCTATGTTTTCCCGATTGATGAAAATTTCAAAATGGAGGGTATCAAAGATGGTGATCAGGTAACAGTCACCTACACAGGCGAACTCAGCGTCACCGGCGATACTGAATTTACTACCGTCAAAGTTGAAAAAGCAAACTGATCCGAAGAACTTTACTTACGAACAGATGAGGATGAACTACTCCTCATTTTTCTTTGTCTGCTTTTAGAAATTTGATAGTCAGCAAAACGAGACCGGAATAAAATAAAGAGTATGAATTTCTCTTTCTTTTCCGCATGAAAAATATTTCTTATTTTATGAAAATATAATCATTCTAGCATTGACATCTTTTCATTTCTCGTTTAAACTAAGAACCATAAAATCAATGAACAGAAAAAGTAATTGGAAAAATCCATCAGCGAGCTGATACAGAGTGGAAGGTCAGCGGCACGTGTTCCAATGAAAACGCATCTGGGAGATGACTTTCTGAATTCAGTAGGAAAATCCGAATATCCGCGTTAAGGATTTGAGGAGGCCGGAATAAACCGGCAATTAGAGTGGCACCGCGAATCCATCGTCTCTAGCATAGGCTGGGGACGATTTTTATTTTCCCTCAGGATTCTGGAAAGGAGTGATGTTGATGATTCCCGCTGTAAACATATCAATTCATAAACAGAAATCAGAAATCCAACATTCCAGGAAACGTTATCGACGATGTTTCTGCATCTTTAACGAAACTCATCTAAGAAAGGAAAATAACCATGAAAAAATTAAATATGCTTCTCTGCGCAGGCTTATTCATCCTGAACACCGCCTGTTCTTCCAACGCTAATGTTTCTTCGCCAGAACCGGAAACAAAACAAAATTCCATTGTCGTCGCGGTTGGAGGCCAGATCACAACGCTCGACCCCGGCTTCAATACAGAGACTGTCAACAATTACATTCTTGCCCATACCCTTTCCAGTCTGATGACCAAGGATGAAAATGGCAACGTCATTCCTGAGCTTGCCGAGAACTGCACCGTAAGCGACGATGGTCTGACCTATACTATAAAAATCAAGGAAGGGTTGGCCTGGAGTGATGGAAAAGCTCTGACTTCACAGGATTTTAAATATGCCATCCTGCGCAACCTGACCTATGGCGCGGAAAACTCCCTGACGATTTACAATCTGACCACCTATTTAAAAGGCGCGGAAGAAATTGCGGCAAATACCGATCTGGACGCGGAAACGATCGAAATTGACGGAGTCCAGACGCCGGATGAGTCTACGCTGGTTTTAACTCTGAAACAACCCTGCGCCTTTTTCCTGAATCTGTTAACTGGCAACGTCTTTGCGCCGTTAAGACCGGATTTTGCGGATGCGCACGATTCCACATGGGCATTAAAACCCGGCTATCCAAGCATCGGCGCTTACCAGCTGACGGAATGCAATGAGAACGAAAAAGCCGTCATCGTCAAAAATGACAGCTATTACAAAGCTGATGAAATCACGCTGGATCAGATTACATTTCTGGTCATGCCGGACAGCGACGCCCAGTCGCTCGCTTATAAAAATGGCGAAGTTGATGTCGCGTTAAACGTTCCGGTTGATGTTGGCGTCAATTATCCGAACCAGAACGAAGTCTGGAATATTCCGTCTCCAACCTCCTACTTCATCGCAATAAACTCTGGTTCTACCGCTCCGGAAAGCCTGAAAGACAGCCGGGTCCGGAAAGCACTGGCCCTTGCCATCGACAAAAAAGCTCTGGCTTCCACCCTGGGCCCTGAGGAATACTATCAGGCATTAGGCGGCTATGTCCCATCCGGACTTAACGGCGCAGATGGGGATTTCCGGAAGGAAGCCGACGCGAAAGAGACTCTGCAGGCGTATGACCCGGAACAGGCGAAGACGCTGCTGAAAGAAGCCGGTTATGACGAAGCCCATCCGTTAAAAATCAAATACAAATATTCTTCTTCCTTCATCCACGCCGACGTTGCGCAGATTTTGGAAGCGATGTGGAAAAATATCGGAATCGACTGCGAACTGGAGGTTGTGGAATCCGGCGTCTTCTATAATCAGATCGACAACGGCGACTTTGAACTCTCCCGGTACGGCTACACCGCCAGCGATGATCCATCCCAGTTTTTGACCTTGTGGACTATTGGACAACAAGTCGTTCCTGCGGTCGAGGATCCCGCTTATGATCAGATGATTGAGGACGCTGCGAAGATTGTGGATCATACGGAGTATATGAATGCACTGCATGCGGCTGAAGAATACCTGATTGAGCAGCAGGCCTATATCATTCCGCTGTTCAGCTATAACACACCGATCCTCAAGAGTGAGAAAGTCCAGAATGCCACGAAGAAAGGAACCACACCGTATTACGGCTACGTCACGCTGCAATAACATCCCGATTCTCTCTCCCTGCTTCACACTCCCTCCCAATCTTTTCACAAAAAAGGATGAACATGCACTTCTCATTGAGGGAAGTCACCTTCATCCTTTTTGCTTTGTTTATTTCAATAACGCCGCTTCCAGATCCTGAAGCATCACGTCTAACGCGGTAATCCCGCCTTCTGCCAGATACCAGACCGTCGGCGTGAGGTAGACGATATTACCGTTCTGCGCGGCCAGCGTCCTGGCGGTCAGTTCATTGTTCATGACTTCCTCCGCCAGCTTCGCCCCTTCGGTATTGATCGCGGAATCACGGTCGAGCACGAAGAGATATTCCGGATTCAGCTTGACTAACAATTCCATCGACGATTCGTTGCCATGGGTGGAATCCACATCGTTCGCCAGATTGATAAAGCCGATTTCATTGCCAATCAGCGAGCAGCGGCTGCCGTTGCCAAGGGTATTGAAGTTGCTGGAGGTCACCATGCCGATCACCGCGGTTTTGCCTTTGGCCGCCTGACGCAGCGTTTCAATTCGGCTGTCGAAACCAGCCAGCTGTTCCTTCGCTTTGTCTTCCATATTAAATAAAGAAGCGATAGTCATGGCGTTTTGCTTCACGCTTTCCACTATGCCCAGCTCGGCATCGGTGCTCAGATACACAACCGGGGCGATCTCAGACAACGCGTCGTACTGCGCGCTCAGCCGGCCGCCGATGAAAATCACATCCGGTTCGCTGGCCATCAGCGCTTCCATATCGACTTCTTTCAGCGTCCCCAGATTTACGATCGCTTTATTTTCATTATATGCTTTCAGATAATCGACCGTTGAGGATTTCGGCATGCCGACGACGCGGTTGCCCAATCCCCAGCTGTCCAGCATATCCAGCGCCGCCATGTCCAGAATTGCGATCCGCTGCGGATCGACCGGGACTTCCAGCGGACCTTTTTCCTGATTTCCGTTGAGTGTGGTGATCGTCATCGTCGCAACTGGTTGTTGATTCGGCTGCTCCTCCTTCTGCGGTTTTGCGGTGCAGGCGCTCAGCATCAACAAGCCGGCGGCCATGAAACCCGTTAATTTCTTCATATTCTTTTCTCCTTTTTGTTTTTCCTTTGTGACCTATGATTTGTTGCGGGAAAACCTGTGATTCACATCATTCAAACTGACTTTCCTTTCCAATTCAGCTGAAATTTCTCTCTCGCCTTTCTTCTGAATTTTAGAAACCTATTAATAATAGATCGACAGCGGCCGGCCCGCGACCTGTTGAATCTCGAAATTCACGCCGTAGATCGCCGAAAGGTTTTCCTTGGTGATCACGTCCTCAACAGTCCCGAATCGTGCTACCTTACCGCCGACAAACGCGCAGATATAATCCGAATAAAACGCCGCGTAGTTGATTTCATGCAGAACCAGAATCACCGTTTTTCCCAATTCATCGCACAGCCGGCGTACGATTTTCATCATGTTTGACGCGTGATAGATATCGAGGTTATTCGTCGGTTCGTCCAGTAGAATATAATCCGTATCCTGAGCGATCACCATCGCGATCATCGCCCGCTGCCGCTGCCCGCCGGACAGCTCGTCGATAAATTGATCAGCGATCGCTTCCAGCTCCATGTAGGCCAGCGCTTCATCCACTTTCCGCCGGTCTTCTTCCTGCAGCCGCCCCTGACAATAAGGGAAACGGCCGAAGCTGACCAGTTCGCGCACCGTGAGCTTCATCTGAATGTTGTTGGACTGCGTCAGGATCGCCAGCCGTTTGGACAGGTCGCGGCTGTTCCACTTCGCCAGATCCTTTCCTTCAAACTGCACAAGTCCCGCATCTTTAGCGACCAGCCGGGAAATCATCCCCATGACCGTCGACTTGCCCGCGCCGTTGGGACCGATCAGGGACAGGACCTTGCCCTTGGGAATTTCGAAGCTCACCTCGTCGACAACCCGTTTTGCGCCATAGTGCTTTGTCAGTTGTTTAATAATCATGCCCGCTGCCTCCCTTTTCCAAATAACAGAATCAAAAAATACAAACCGCCGCCGATCGTGATGAATACGCTGACCGGCATGCTGTAAGAAAAGCCATGCTCGACGATCAGCTGTCCGCCGACCAGAACGATCATCCCCAGCACGGCTGCGCCAAAAATCAGCCAGGTATGCCTGTATGTCTTAAACAGCTGCCGCGACAGATTCGCAATGATCAGGCCCAGAAAGGAAATCGGACCGACCAGCGCCGTGGCGATCGCGATCAGCACCGTTACGCCCAGCAATAACCGGCGGATCGTTTTGTCCACATCCACGCCCAGATTTATCGCCTGATTCTTCCCCAGCGCGATCACATCGAGCAGCTTCAGCTCCTTCCGCAGCGCGAAGATCACCAAGCCGATCAGCACGGCTGAGATCGCCAACAGACTGGAATTGACGTTGGAAAAACTGGCGACCAGCGAACCTAACAGCGCATCGTATTCGTTGGGATCCATGATCCGGGTCAGCGTCGTCTGCATGCTGGAGAACAACGTCGACATGACCGTGCCCGCCAGCAGCACATAGAGAATCTGATGCTTCATCTTCTTAAACAACGTTCCGTAAATCAAGATCGCGGCTGCCCCCATGATCGTCAGATCGACGAGAAACGAAAGCTGCGGATGCCGGGCGATCAGACTGCCGGAGCCGAGAAAGAACACCACTGCGGTATGGATCAGGGCGTACAACGAATTCATCCCCAGCAGGCAGGGGGTCACAATCGTGTTTTGAATCAATGTCTGAAAGACAATCGACGCGCCGCCGATACAGAAGGCTGTCACGAGCATAACTGATAATTTCGGCACGCGCAGGCGCATTGCGAATTCGACATATTTCGGATTGACATTGAGTGTCAGATAGCCGATCACCGCCAGAATAGCCAGCGTGATCAGAACCGCCGCTTTAAAATGATTGGCATCACAGCGCTTCATCCTCTGCAGCCTCCTTCCGGTTTTCTGACGATACGGGCTTTCCCGTTGAGCCGCATCCAAAGCAGGCCGATGAAGATCAGACTGCCCAGAATCCCGACGATCAGCTCGATCGGCAGTTCATACGGCGCGATCACGATCCGGCCGAGCATGTCGCAGACCAGCAAGAACAGCGCTCCGAACAGCGCGGTATCGGCTAATGTTCCGCGCAGCTTATCACCCTTGAACATCGTGACCAGATTGGGAACGATCAATCCGATATAGGAAATACTGCCGGCCACCACGACAATACTGGCAGAGATCATCGCGGCGATCGTCAATCCCAGAAACAGCACGGCGTTATAGGGCACGCCGAGGTTCTTTGAGAAGTCTTTGCCCATGCCGACGATATTGAAATGGTTGGCAAACAGAAACGCCGCCAGAACTAACGGCACAACCAGAATGACCAGCTCATAGCGCCCCTTCATCACCAGGGAGAAGTGGCCGACCAACCACGAGGAGAGCGCCTGCGTCATTTCGTATTTATACGCCAGATAGTTCGTGATTCCGCCGATCACATTGCCGAACATAATGCCGACTAACGGCACCATCACAACGTCCTTGAACTGAATCCGCTGGATAAACGCCACAAAGATCCAGGTTCCCGCAATCGCGCTGACGAAGGCAAAGCCCGCGCGCACCCACAGCGTCGAGCCGGGCATGAACAGAAAAGCGAACAGAATTCCCAGCTGAGCGGAGGAAATCGTCGCGCCGGTCGAGGGGGAAACAAATTTATTCATGCACAGCTGCTGCATGATCAAGCCGGCCACGCTCATGCCCATGCCAGTGCATAAAATCGCCAGCAGCCGCGGCAGGCGGGAAAGAACCAGAATCTCCAGCGCCTCCCAGTTTCCGTTCAGCACGTCGGATACGCCGAAATCCGCCGCGCCGATCAATAACGAAATCCCGGAACAGACCAAGAGAACTGCGGCCAGAATCAGCGTACTTTTAAATCGTTGAAGCATAACGTTCTCCTTTCATCGTTGAATGTTAGTTTAATCTAACATTGATGGAAAAATAAAAGAGTCGACGTCAGATCGATTCTTTTATTTTTTAGTTAGCCATATCTAACCTTAAGCGTAATCAGCTTACCATGACTGTGAAAAAAAAGCAAGCGTCCTTTCACCGGATTTCTGGAAGTTCCTGTAATCTGGCGAAAAGAATCATATTTCAGACGGAACCGTTTTCTTAGCGGCGGCATTCCCCTGCGTTTTAAACTTTCCTTATGGCAAAAGTCCCTCTGCGATTCTGAAGATTGAGGACAATTAAAAAACAGACGGTATCCGCAGTAATTCTTCCCTGGCTCAGGGTAAGAATAGAATTTCCATACAAAGAAACAGGCAGGATAAAGCGTTGTATAACCGTTTATCCTGCCCATTTCATCATGCAAATTCGACTAAGAACCTCCCCAGCGGCAGCCATCTGTTTTCGTGACTTCCCATTATGCGCTTGAAATGAATTTGAAAGAAAGCAGCTCCTTCTTTAATTGAAAGGAAGTCCGTTTGCTTAATAAACCCAGTTTATTTCCCGGCGATCTGTTCCACCCAGCGCCGTCCGGCCTGTTCTGCTTCCTCAAGCTGCGCCATGGACGGCTTAAACCGCACTTTCAAGGCTGGCATGACCGTAATCCGCAGCTGTTTTAACCGTTCTTCCAGATGAGCGAACGCTTCCCCGCTCCAGCCATAGCTGCCGAAGACTGCCGCAAACTTTCCGCCGTGCACGACCGGATTCAAATAAGAGAGAAGCATCCAGACCGGCGGCAGTGCTTCCGCCAGAATCGTCGGCGATCCCAACAGAAATCCCCGGGCCTGTTCCAGCTTTTCCACCACTTCCGTCACCGGGATCTGCGTCAGTTCCATCAATTCCGCTTTCCAGCCGGCACTTTCAATGCCCCGGGCGATCGCCTGCGCCAGCTGTTCCGTGTAGCCATAAGCGCTGACATAGGCCAGAATCAGCTTGTTTTCCAACTGCGGTTCCGCGCTCCACCTACGATATTGGTTTAAAATCTCCTCCAGCCCGCAATCCAGCACAGGTCCATGACCAGGACAGATCATCTTCACATCCAGCCCGGCCACTTTGTCCAGCGCTTTCCGCATGAATGGGCGAAATGGCTTTAAAATATGATCATAATAGTATTTTAACGCACTCTGATAGGCCGTTTGATCCTCGACCTCACTCACGCGCAGCCCTTCAAACGCATAATGTGCGCCAAACGAATCACAGGTAAACAAAATCCCATCTTCCTGTGCCAATGTAACCATCGTATCCGGCCAATGCAGATTGGGCGCCATGATAAACCGCAGCGTCTTTTTGCCAAGATCCAGCGTCATGCCTTCTGCCGCTGTCAGTGAGCGGAAATCCTGATTGACGATTTCCTTTAAGAATTGCAGCGCCGCCGGACTGCCGACGATGGTCAGATTCGGATTCACTTCCAACAACTTCGCGATCGAACCGGCATGATCCGGCTCGGTGTGATTCACGATCAAATAGTCGATTTGATCGACTGGCAGCACCGCTTCAACACGCTTTTCAAACTCATCAAAAAACGGAAGCTTGACCGTTTCGATCAGCGCCGTTTTCGCTGTACCTTTAAGGATATACGCGTTGTACGTCGTTCCATATTCCGTTTCCATGATGATATCAAATACCTTCAGCTGCGGATCCTGGACACCTACCCAGGTCAGGTCGTTGGTTATTTGTTGATTGATTGCCATCCTGCATCACTCCTTTATTCATTCTTTCCCAATATTCTGGAAATTAACAGAAATCTTTTCTTTCCTGATTATCATAGTCAAATTCTGAACAAATTTCTATCAGAATGCTTCCTGCTGATCAATTTTGCGGGGTCTTTCAGACCCGGGGAATTCTCTTTCAAACAAGGATGCAGAGCTTTGAAAAAAGGACTGATTCTGTCTTCTTTTCGCTTCTGATTTTTATCGGGAATCCATTAAAATTATTACAATTTCGAACAATAACCGACTATTTCGTCCAAATTTATCATGAAATCCGGATTGATTCCGCCAGGAAATCGTGCTATATTGTAGTTAGATTTTCAAGGCTATAACTATAATTTCACATGAGGAAAGGATAGTTAATTCCCGCGCTCATGTGTCTTTTATTATAGTGGCATAGGAGGACAGCTCATGGTTACAGGAAAAGTCAAATGGTTTAATGCTGAAAAAGGCTACGGATTCATCACGACGGATGAAGGAAAAGACGTCTTCGTTCATTATTCCGCGATTCAGACAGAAGGTTTTAAAACCTTAGACGATGGCGAAGCGGTAAGCTTTGAAGTCGTCCAGAGCGATCGCGGCGAACAGGCTGCGAACGTCTGCAAGCTTTAATTGTCTTTTCGAATCAGACATGCGAAAAGCACTCCTGCGAGTGCTTTTCTTCTTGGTTCAGGGTTTAAAAGAGAAATGTCTGAGCCTGTCCCCTGCCTCAGACAGTTGAGGGAACTTGGGGATAGATCAGACAAGCGACGTTCACGTCTGCTTTCTGTTTCATCCAGTAACAATGGACAGGAAAAGGCAGCGCCTCTCCCTCCGGCTCCATCGCCTCATTCTGCCGATCCTGCACAAACAGCCATAACGCCGCAGGATAATCCCGGGACTTGATGCCAGAAAGCAGATGTTCCAGTTCCGCGCTGATTTTACGCTCCTTTTTCACTTTAACAAATTCCAGGCATTGACTTTGGTTCAGCGGCTGTCCGTTATGCACTAATTGACTGATCATTTTGACCAGCCATTCGCCATTCCAGGGGTCCGTCAATCGGCTGCGAATCTGCCAGGATGGATAATCAGCCAGCGGTTGAGGACTGATAATTAAAATTGGCTGGGGAAAGGAAGCGGCCAGCTGCGGATCCACAGCTTTCGAGGAACATAGAATTGTCTGATCCCATTTTTCGGGACGGCTGCCGGCATCTTGAATTTGGATGTACTCAATGACGAGATCGCCCGTCTGATGGCGGATCCGGTGAACCTGATCCTCGGCCTGCGGGTCAATCGGATCGCATTGCAGGATTCTGATTTTCATTGCGTTTTCCTCCGATTCTGTTTCCAATGTATGTCCCGGAATCCATAAATATGTATGAGATCGGTGATAAACCGGAGCGGAATCTGAAGCGAAAGCTTGAAATAGAAATAAGGATTAAAAGAAAAAGGACCCGGCGAGCGGATCCTGTGAATCAGAGAAATTAATAGTTGGCTTTTTCAACTTCGAAGAAAGACTTCGCATAGCCGCACAGCGGGCACAGACCCGGAGCGTTCTTGCCGACCAGAGTATAACCGCAGATCTGGCATTTCCACATGACGTCTTCTTCCTTCTTGAAGACTTTGTCTTCCTTCACATTGCTTAACAGAGCCAGATAACGTTCTTCATGACGCTTTTCGATTTTGGCAACCATATCCATCTGGGCCGCGATCTTGTTGAAGCCTTCTTCACGCGCAATCTTGGCGAATTCAGCGTACATGTCAGTCCATTCGTAGTTTTCGCCATTGGCCGCATCCTGCAGGTTAACGTCTGTCGAAGGAATCTGATCGCCATGCAGAGCCTTGAACCACAGCATCGCATGTTCCTGTTCGTTGCGCGCTGTTTCCTCAAAGATATTCGCGATCTGTTCCATGCCTTCGGCACGAGCCTTCATTGCATAGTAAGTGTACTTGTTGCGGGCCTGAGATTCGCCGGCGAAAGCGCTCATTAAGTTCTGTTCAGTTCTTGATCCTTTTAATTCCATTGTTCTTTACCTCTTTCTTTCTCTTTTTCCTGTTTGTCTTTACACTGGTTGCAGCAGCCTTCCAACGAGATATTCAGATCTTCCACGCTGACGCCCATCTGATCTTCCACCTGGCTGATCATCTGCTCCTCAACGGAGAAGGAAACGTCGAAATACCGCTTGCAGTATCGACAATAGAAGTGATGATGCTTTTTCGGATTTCCATCGTACATGAATCCAGCGCTGCGGTCCTGGAACTTCTGGATTTCACCCAGTTCCGACAACAGATTCAGGTTGCGATAGACGGTTGCGATTCCGATGGAAGGATCAGCTTCTTTTACCTTCTGGTAAACCTGCTCGGCATTCATGTGAATTCCTTCGCCGCGCATCACATCCAGGATCAGCTGGCGTTGCCTTGAATTCCTGCGAATCATCATCTCACCTCCTAATAACGATAACCTTTATCATTATAGCATAAGTTTTCTGAGAGTCAAGCCGCTGCGTTCAAAATTTTTTAAATTTTTGATTGGTTTTCCGAACGGATATGCTGAATATCCCCCCTTGGACGCCGACGTTTGAGAACCGGGATCTTCCGGTGGGCAACGAGGGGAAAAATCCTGAATGAAGCGCATTGCCAAAAATGGAAACAGAAGTTGACAGGCAGACTTCTGCCGTGGAACAAAAGAAAACAAAAAATCAGGTATACCGGATAATCCGGGCCCTGACGTTTTGTTTTTGGATCAGTCTTTTTTACAGCTTTCTGGTTGATCGGGCTGTTGATTTTGTTTCCTTCTGCCGTAAGTTTATAAAAGCTGTGAAAGCAGATAAAGGAAAGAACCATGAAAAGAAGGTGGAATGATGCAGCTGTTCCTTGATTTTGCCGCGGCAATGCTCGTGCGTTTGTCAGGCTGGTCTGCCTAAAATCCTTCCGCGCCCCGGCCGCTGCGTATTTTGGGGTTGATTTTCTTCAGCGGCTTATTTCTTGTGCTTACCGTCATCACCCTTGGATCCGGTTCTCTGGCGATTGTTCTGTTTGCCAGGCAGAAAGGTGCGCAGGGAATCTTTTTTACAGTTCTTGCTTCAGGGCTGACCGGTTTCTGCCTGTGCTTCCTCAAAACTTTACTTAAGGAAATCCGGCAGAAAACGCATTAGTCTATGTTGAATCCGTTCTGATCCTTTCGGCATTTTTTTCATTATTTCCCAATTCGATATAAAAAGCTCTTTCGGTATCGGGGATTTCCGATCCAAAAAGAGCTTTCTTCTTTATGATTCCTGATGATATGCGCGGTAAATCTCATTCTTGGACACGCCGGATTCCTTCGCAATCTGCCTGATCGCATCAGCGGCGGACATCCCGGAACGGATCCGTTCGTTAATCTGATCGGTGATCTGCGCCATATCCAGAGCCGGCTGGCTTTCCTGTCCGCAGCCCTCCACAACGAGGACCATTTCGCCTTTCAGACCGGCCGCCGCCGCTTTCAGCTCGCTTAAGGTTCCGCGCAGAAATTCCTCATGCCGCTTGGTGATTTCCCGGGCCAGACATGCTTTGCGGTCGCCCAGAACGTCCAGACAATGCCCCAGCATCCGCTCAATCCGATGCGGCGCTTCATAGAAGATCATGGTGAACGGCAAGGATTTCAACCCTTCCAGCTCCTTCACGCACTCGCGGTCATTGCTGGAAAGAAATCCTTTGAACAAGAATGGCTGAGCTTTCAAACCGGACGCGACCAGCGCGTTGATCGAAGCACTGCAGCCAGACACCGGCACGACGTTATACCCCGCGGCCGTTACCTGCTCGACGATATTCTGCCCCGGATCGGAAATCAGGGGATACCCGGCGTCGGAAACCACCGCGACGGACTGACCTTGTTCAAGCAGATTTAACAATCCTTTGGCGCTTTCCCGTTCGTTATGAGAATGATGGGCGATCATGCGGGTATGAATATCGAACACTTGAAGCAGCTTCATCGTGTTGCGGGTATCCTCCGCGGCGATCACATCCACTGTGCGCAAAATCTCAATCGCCCGAGGCGTCATTTCTTCAAGATTCCCAATCGGCGTCGGTACGAGATACAGCGTCGGTTTTTCATTGGAAAAGCTTTGCTGGCGAATCATTTCTGATCCTCTCCCGGCGCATTTTTCGGCTGACCCTCTTTGCGGCCAGGGTGCCGCCGGCGGCGATTCGGCCGTTTCCGCTCCTGAGTTTTCGCCTCGCCATCACCTTCCTGCGCCTTAACTTCGCCTTCCGGTTTGACTTCCTTCCCGCTCTCCCGCGGCTTCTGATGTCTGCGGTTCTCCTGCGGTTTGCGATCCTCGCGGCGCTTTTCTTCCGGTTTTCTTTCTTCCGGCTTCTTTTCCGTTTTTTTCTCAGCCGGACGCCGGGCAGGTTCTCTGCGTTCCTGCTTTTTCTCTTCGGCAGGTTTTCGATCGGTTACTTTCCGATCGTCCTGACGCTCGGTTTCCTTCGCCTCCGCTTCCCGACGCTCGTGCGTTTCCTTACGGTTGTTTTCTTTCCGTTCGTTATCCCGGCGGTCATCCTTGCGTTCGCCAGGCCGGTTTTCTTTCTCTTTGTTTTTTGCGTTCTGGGCTTCCGGGCGACGGAACACGCCCTT
Source organism: Holdemania sp. 1001095H_141210_F2 (assembly GCF_015558105.1). NCBI lineage: Bacteria > Bacillati > Bacillota > Erysipelotrichia > Erysipelotrichales > Erysipelotrichaceae > Holdemania > Holdemania sp. 1001095H_141210_F2. The sequence goes on along the minus strand of NZ_JADNPO010000012.1, from coordinate 27,535 downwards.
TTCCATTAAATCCGCAAGCGTAATAAACTGTACGTTTTCCCGATTTTCCAGCTTGGCGGTCCCGTTGATCACGTTCATCGACGTCACGCGGTACAGCTTGCCTTCATATTCGACCTGAGCGTTCATCTTCGGTAATCCGGCGCGCAGCTGTTTGTAATTCTCATCCTCAAATTTCAGACAGCACATCAGCTTGCCGCACTGTCCCGACAATTTCTGAATGTTCAGAGCCAGCAGCTGGTTCTTCGCCATGTTGATCGACACGACGTCAAAATCATCCATGAACCGCGAGCAGCAGGTTTCCATGCCGCAGGTGCCCAGACCGCCGATGATCTTCGCTTTATCGCGCGGACCGATCTGACGCAGCTCGATCCGGCACTTGAAGATCCCCGCCAGTTCCTTTAACAGCTCGCGGAAATCGACACGCTCGTCGGCGACATAGACGAAGATGATCTTGCTTCGATCCAGCGTGTATTCGCAGCTGATCAGATTCATATCCAGCTTGAGCCGGGCCACTGCTTCCTGACAGCGGGCCAGCGCTTCTTTGGCCAGATCTTTATTTTCGGCATACATCTCGCGGTCATGCCGGGTCGCTTTGCGCAGCACCGGCTTGAGCGGCGTATTCTGGGTGTGCATCGACACGTCGCGCAGGTTGCTGATGATCTCGCCCATCTCGACGCCCCGGATAGTTTCCACGACGACATAATCGCCATATTCCAGCGTTTCATCGTTCGCGCCAAAGCTGTACGCCTTACGCGAATTCTTAAACCGCACGGAGACGACATAGCGGTAAGCCGGAGCCGGTTTGGATTCTTCCGTTTTTACAGCTTCCTGATTTTCACTCATCTTTCATTCCCTCCTTCATTTGATAAATTAACTGATCCGCCAACAATGGCAGATTATAACTACGGGACAGCTTGTCCCGGCATTCAAGCAAAACGATAATCAGCCGATCCAGCCGCAGCGGACGCTGATTCCAGTTTCCTATTTCCTCCGCCATCCAGGCCGGGCCTTCCGTATGCCCTACCGCGGCGTCGCGGAGAAATTGAAGCAGACAGTCGATAAAATAACCGAAGGTTCGTTTGTCCTTCTCCTTATCCTTGCTTCCCAGATACTCGGTCTGCATCCACACCAGCACTTCTTCTTCACGCAATGGGAATTCACGGATAAACCGGCGCATCATCAGCATTCCATTCTGGTACGCTTCATCCTCAGCCGTCTGTTTGATCTGATCGACGTCGCGGATCATGTGCGACAACAGATAGCCGTCGGTTTCGTCAAGCTGTTCTTCCAATGCGATCTGATGTATCTGACGCTGCGTCAGCGGCCGAAAGGTCAGCGTCTGGCAGCGGGAGACGATCGTCGGCAGAATCCGGTCCTGATTTTCCACAATCAGAATCGCGAGAGTATCAGAGCCTTGCGGCTCTTCCAGAAACTTCAACAGGCTGTTAAGTGCTTCGGGCGTCGTGTTCTCCGCGTTGTTGAGAATATAGACTTTCTGTCCGCTGCGCTCCAGTCCGGTTTTATTGAAACGTTCCTGCAGCGAGCGAATTTCCTCTTTTTTAATCGACTTGGACGCGCCGTCCAAAAGAATCAGATCGGCATAGTTGCCCTCCGCAATCCGCTGGCAGTCGATGCATTCTTCACAGGCGAATCCGTCGTGAACATGCTGACAGATCCGGCTTTGCGCTAACAGAAGCGCCGTTTCCAGACGCGGCGTTCCCTTCTGCCCGACAAACAGAAACGCATGCGCCAGTTTCTTCTGCATTAACGCGTGTTTCAGCGTCTGATAAACGACCGGCTGCTGAGCCTGTAAGCGTTCAGCGAACTTCACGTTGGATCAGCGCTCCAATCGCTTTTACACAATCGTCAATCACCTGCTCAACCGGCTGGGAGGCGTCAATCACGATCATCCGTTCGGCAAACCGCCGACGCACCTGGCGATAGCCTTCACAGACGCGCAGATGGAAATCAATCTTTTCCTGATCGAGCCGGTCTTTGTCCTGCCGGCTGGCGATCCGGTCCAGCCCCTGTTGAGGAGCCAGGTCGAGATACAAGGTTTTATCCGGCCAATGGCCTTCGATCGCAAACTCGTTGATCGACAAAACTTCTTCGATCCCCAAATACCGGCCGACGCCTTGATAAGCCAGCGAGCTGTCGACGAAGCGGTCGCAGATTACGACCTTGCCTTCGGCTAAGGCCGGCAGTACTTTTTCGATCAAATGTTGCCGCCGGGCCGCGGCGTAAAGCAGCGCTTCGGTCTTGCTATCCATTGCCGTGTTGGCAGGATCGAGAATCACGCGGCGGATTTGCTCCGCAATCTCAATCCCTCCCGGTTCCCGGGTATATAGGGAATCAACGCCCATTTCCTGCAGCCGCTTCGCCACCGCCGTGCTGACTGTGGTTTTCCCGCTGCCGTCCGGGCCTTCAAATGTAATAAAATAACCTTTTTTCATATACGCTCACCCTTGATCTCCTGTGCTATTATATCACGGTTAACCGTAGTTACGCTACAACCTTTCCCTTCCTGCGCAGGCGGGATAGAACGCTGAATTTCTCCATAGAAAAGAACTATCCGCCCGGATAAACGGATAGTTTTCTTTTGTTAACGCTCTCTTTTTTCCCTGCGCTTAATACCGGACAGCCCAAAGCAGGTGGTAAAACTGATCATCACCGGTATCTTCCAGCTCCGCAGTCCAGTGCGGCATGCGGTCGAGATTGTCTTTCACCGTCTGAATAATCTTTTGATTGGCATTGTTCAATCCATTTTCGGCTTCGATCGGAATCCCTTCTACAATCAGCTTGTTATCCCAATGAGGCACATAGGTCACAAAATCCACGGTGATTCGATTATCTGATTGCTTTTGATCCAAAACGATCACACCGGGACTGGCTGGCAGCCAGTCGCCTTCGCGGGAATAGGCGACATAGCTGTTCACACTTTGGCTGTAAACGACACCGCTGCTTAACTTCCGGTTATCATAATCGTCATAAACATAATCCTGCCCGCTCAGCACCTTTGCCGCCTTGTTCATGTCTGGCTGGGTAACCAGCGAGCCATAGCCCTCGCGGATCGCGAAGTCCGCAAACCGCACCTGTCCTTCGGCATTCCTGCAATATCGGCCATCGCAGCCATAGTCAGGAATCGCGCTCATCAAGGTTGGCGCCAGCGCTTCCCAATCAATCGCAGAGGGATCGTCGAAGCCCTGATCCATCGCGGTGAACAGGTACAATGTTTTCTCAAGCTTTGTCGTATCCTTCAGATATAGCGTATCCTTATCATTAAAATTCATTTCCACTTCCAGCGTGATATCCGGCGTGATCGCCCCAGGTTCCAGAATATCAACATGCTGATCATAAAGTATAGCAAAGTTTTCTGCCAGTTCATTCAGATTCATTCCTGGTTTAATTTCAGCAGCGACTGCCACCATTTGTTGAATCAGAGTGCGCTGAGTCAGCGATTGATTCCAATATCGTTTAAAATAACTCAAACACTGACCATAAAGCGATGGTGCAAAATTCATTTTCTTCCCTAACGTCTTAGAATTCAATTCTGCGTCTTGAAGCTCCAAAGTTTGCGGGTCGAATTGAATGAGGAACCGCTGATGGTCTTCTGTAACGATTTCCGATTGCCAAACAGAATCAGAGCTCTTCAAATTCATCATAAGCTGCGCTGAAAATACTGCTGTTTTAATAACGCGATCTTTCTTTTTGTATTCGATCGTCACATCAGGAAAACCAAAAGTGATTTCAGAATTAATTAGATTGACGACAATATCTCCTTGACCCAATGTATCTGTAAAGACCCATGCCGCTTCAGTGATGTCCAGTTCATATTGATGACTAAAATCATACCAGGCTGCATTCAGGCGATCCATCACACCTTTATCATTCAGGAACTGCCGTAATAGAGTTTCTTCATTCGCTGTCGGCGTTGGCACCAACGAAGGCATCGGCACATCCGATGTCGGCTTCACGCTGCAGCCGCAAAGCAAAATCCCGATCATCATGACTGTGAGCGTTCTTGTCCAATGATGTTGTTTCTTCCTTTGCCTTCTTTCCCGGCCCATTCTTTCCCCCCCGTAATTCTTACATTCCTTCTTTCCCCTCATTGTAAAGGATAGAGGGGAAGGAAGGCAAGGTCTTTCATGAAATTAGAAGAATTAAAAAGTGGTTATCAGGAATGGTACAAAAAAAGACGCCCGAAAGCGTCCGAAATCCCTTTAGCAGTCTGTCTTGAGAGGTCTTTTCAACAGAGTCGATCTTACCTTTATAATCCGAAGCGCCTGGCCACCTGCGCTTTATCCAGCGCTTTGACTAACGGCAAGCCCAGAACGAAGCAGGCGATCAGCTCGCCAAAACCGACTTCCAGCGCATTGATCATAAAGCCGGTAACCAAAGCGGTTGGATAGAGAACATACGCCAATTCCGCGCCCACGATCACGGCGTTGAACAGCACCGGCATCAGCGCTGAAACGAGCGGCAGTCCTTTGACGCAGAGCTTGCGGAACTTCCAGGTCAGAAGAGCGGCCAGGAAAGTCGCCAGCGTCCCCGCCAGCACATCAAAAAAGCCTAACAAATTGACGCCCATGATCGCGCCGATCAAGTTAGTCAGAAAACAGCCCAGCGTCACGCCGGCAATCGCCTCCGGGAATAAAACCGGAAGCAGCGTCATCGCTTCCGCGATCCGGATCTGAACCGGTCCGAATGAAAGCGGCGCTAACGCCAGAGAAACGGCGGCGTACAACGCGGCGATCACCGCGCTGATACAAAAACGAACTAAAGTTTTGTTTTTCATTATCTTATTGAATTCCTTTCGTGTTTTGTTTATTGTCAGGGGATTGCGACTGACATGTCTTCTCTCAAAACGTTTACTATTATAACAGATTTTATGAACTTATAAAGAGGAAGAAAACGATTGTTTTCCCAATCGTCTGGTTAAGTAGGATTCTGGAAAAAATCATATTGATATTTGTAAGATAAACTGTCTAATCAACTTGCTAACGCTTCTTTTATAAAATCGAATCATCCGAATGAAATCAGAAGCTCTTTCTTCACATCTGAAAACACACTTCCCTAATCGTGCGATTCCGTTTTATCATTTTTTCAATTTTCACTCGCCAAAAGGACAAAAAACCGGCGAACCGGTTTTCTGATCAAATTCAAATTCTCGATTCTTCCTCGCGCGGCAGCAGCGAGTCGCTTTCCGAATACAGCATAACGCACGCCATCAACATGCCGTAAACCAGCCGGATGATCAGCTGGACGATCTGCGAGGCCCAGGCCGCGCCGATGAACCAACAGGCCGCCTCGGCGATGGCGCATAACGTGAACGCCAGCATGTAGATTTTCATGCGGAGATCCGTTTCCTTCGCTTTTTCCCGCAGCCGCCGACGGCGGAACTGCCGCCAGCACCCTTCAAACATTTTCGCAAAGCCGAACAGTTCAAAGATCCTGCATACCAGCATCAGAATGCCGCTGTACCGCAGCGGCAGACTGGCCGCCAACGACAACAGACAGCAGATCATCGCGCCTAAAAGACCGACGCCGGAGATCAGAAACGCGCGGATTTCGCTGGCTCTGAAGCTCATCAGCATGCCTGCTGCGCACAAGCCGTAGCCGATCATATTAAAACCCCAAACCAGCCCTTCCCAAGGCAGTTTTACGATCGTCAGGGTCAGAAACATCAGGCCCCAGAAAATCAGAAGCATTCCCTTTTTCATTCGCTGCCTCCCTTCCGCGTGGTCGACAACAGGTTGAAGACGTTAAACCCTTCCTGCCGCTTGCGCTGGGTGGAAAACTGAAGATCGAACGGATTGCCTTTTTCATCTTCCAGAACCATCGTCGGGCTGAGCCGCATGGATTGCAGCGGATCGACCGTTTTGTCCTTAAAGCTGCCCTGAATCACGATCTCGCCCTGCGGCACAAGCAACCCTTTCCATTCCTCCACCGGCTTGTCGTTGATAATCAGTTCCAGCACATCCAGCACATTTTCCGTGGTCGTACTGGAAATACTGGCAAAATGCAGCATTTTCGTCGCGTTTAACCGAATCGTAAAGCTTCCGTCATCCTTGGACGTCATTTCCGTAATTTCATACGGACCTTCATTTTTTTCTTTCGGCACCAGCTTCAGCTTGCCCAGCCGGATCTGTTCCTCACTGCCGTCGGTGAACGTCAGGATCGCGTCGGACAAGTCCAGCCCGCCGCTTTCCGGCCACTCCGTGTCCATCGGCGCGATGACCGCCTGCACCGTCGTCACTTCAAACGGACCGAAGCTCTGCGTCGTGCGCCCGATCACATAGACCGGAAAATCCCTGGCGACAAAGCGCATCGTTGCGACGGTTTTCGGTTCGTCCTGAGCGCTTAAATAACTGAATTCAAAGCCCATCATTTCCGCCGAACTGCTCTGATAGATCAATTCGGTATTCTGTTCGATAATCGTCAGGCTTTCCACCCGGAACACGCTGACCAGAAGCAGCAGCACCACGGCGCACAATCCCAGTATGCCGGTCAAAATCAGTAATAAACGATTGCCTTTTCGCATAAGTCAGCCCCTTTCTATCGTTGGTTTCCAATGGTATTTCACCGTTTTTTCGGCGGCGCTTTTTTTATCATGATCAGCCGGATTATTTCCTCAATTTCCTCTTGTTCCAGAATTCGATAACGGATCCAGCCGCCTTCCTCCCCGCACGGATACCGGTTTTCCCACAGAGTCCGCGCCTTTTCACTCCATGAGGACAGGCTCTCTTTCATCAACGGCACGCGCGCGTCGCCGATCTGAAGCATCACGGTGAACGCTCCCTGTTCAAAAAAGACGTAAACTAAGTGAACAGCCTTGTGACTGTACTTCACACCCCAACCGTAATCGTTGCCAAAAGGGAAGCGGAATTCTTTGCGCAGATCGTAAAGATCCGCAAGCCGTGTTTCCAACAGGTTCAGATAAGCACAAGCTTTCATGCCCAGCGTATTTTGAATTTCCAGAGTGGAGGGACGATGCCCGCCGTCCAGCATGCGTTCATACATTTCATCCGCCTCCTGTCTTCCTTATTGGTCATCAGTCCTTTCCTGCGACAGGAAACACCAATTTCCGATTGGCTTTATTATCTCATTGAATGCTTTCAGATTCAATGAAGGAGCGGTGAACAGTTTGGGACTTTTTGTCTAATTTCATTGAAATATTTCAATTTTACAAATTTCAATCATTTTCCCAGTCAATTTTCAGAGGACTTTTCAAATACGGGACGCAATTCGTGATAAAATAAATAAAATCGCAGGAGGAATATCCATGAAATGTCAGGAAGCCGCATCCTTATTAAAGAAGAATATCGAACAGATCATGGTCGGCAGCGAACAGAGCTGCGACCTGATCATGATGAGTTTATTAGCCGGAGGCCACATTCTGTTAGAAGACGTGCCCGGCACCGGAAAGACGACGCTGGCCAAAGCAGTCGCCCAATCGCTGAACCTCTCGTTTAAGCGGGTTCAGTTTACCCCGGATCTGATGCCGTCCGATTTGATCGGCATTCAGTTCTACAATCAGGCCAAAGGGGAATTCGAATTCCGGCCGGGTCCGTTATTTACCCAGCTTGTGCTGGCGGACGAGATCAACCGCGCCGCCCCGCGCACCCAGTCAAGCTTATTGGAAGCGATGGAAGAACACCAGATCAGCGTGGAGGGTACAACCTATCCGCTGCCGGAGCCGTTCTTTGTCATCGCAACGCAGAACCCGATTGAAAATCAGGGAACCTTCCCGCTGCCGGAAGCGCAGATCGACCGGTTTATGATTCGCATTCATCCCGGCTATCCTTCGCCGCAGGAGGAACAGCGAATGCTGAAAAATCTCAGCGCTCAGGCAGCCGCGCCGCAGCTCTCGCCGGTGCTCGACGGAAAACAGCTGCTTACATTGCGCAGTGAGGTCGACGCAGTTCAGATCCATGACGAGCTGTTGGCGTATGCGCTGCAGGTCGTAGGCAGAACGCGGGCGCATGAGCGGATTCAATTAGGCGTCAGTCCCCGCGGAGCGCTGGCGTGGGTGCGCTGCGCGAAAGCGACGGCCGCGATCCAGGGGCGCGATTATGTGCTGCCGGATGATTTGAAAGCCTGTGCCCAGCCGGTGCTGGCGCATCGTTTGATTCTGGGCGGATTAAGCCTCGGATCGGACCGACAGGCAGAAGCCGTGCTGGCGCAGATTCTGGAAGAGATCCCGGTTCCGGTTGAAAAGTTTCAGGGTTGATTCCCCATGACATTGTTGTTCATCTTCGTCCTCGGTCTGTTTCTCGCCCAGCTGGGACGCTATGATTTTGAACGCCGCGGCGCTCGGGAGTTAACGGTCACGCTGTTCAGCGACGTCAGCCGGCTGGAACCGGGACAGACGCTGACGCTGACGGTGATTCTGGAGAATAAAAAGCGGATGAGCGTGCCGCATGCCGCGGTGCGGATCACTTTTCCCGCGATTCTGGAATGCGAGGAAACCGATCTGTCCCTGACCGGCGAAAGCGCGACGAATGCGTTTGTCCTGCATACGACCCTGAGTGGACGCCAGAAGAAAACCCGCACGCTGCAATTCACTGCGAAACAGCGTGGGGCTGGCGAATTCCGGGCCGCAACGACGCTTTCCGATTATCTGAATCTGACCCAGCTGGACGGTCCGCAGGCTGCGCCGCGTTTATGCGTCGTCCATCCCCTGCGGCAATTCCCGGCGGCGCTCGATGCCAGTCCGTGCGGTCTTCAGGGGCAGCAGTCAGTACGCCGCTGGCTCTATCCGGATCCGATCTTTTATACCGGCGTGCGTCCCTATCAGCCGCAGGACAGCTTCCGCGATATCGACTGGCGGGCGACGGCGCGGTATCAATCGTTTTATGTCAAAGAATACGATCATACCTCCGATCCGGCATTTTCGATTTTCTTAATCCTGCAGTCGATTCAGAATCTGTTTGCGGATGATGCAGAATTTATGGAAAGCGCGGTGCAGTTCGCGGCCGCCGTACTGGACCAAAGCCAGCGCCAACAGCTGCCTGCAGCGCTGGTCACCAATGCCGTCGTGCGCTTTACCGTCGCGGATACCTCGGCGTGCGATACCAGTCTGAACCATACGGTCAGCTGTCTGGATCTGTTAGCTTGTGCCGCACCCTATCCGCTGGGTGAACCGACGCGGTTATTTCAGCGATATCCACAGCTGTTGGATGCCTCGCATCATTGCCTGTTCATTCTCAATTCATTGACGGACGCCATCCGCGAATGGGTGATGAAACTCTGCGCCCAGGGCACGGCCGTCACGCTGGTCTGCTGGACGCTGCCCGATCCCAGGACACTGCCGGCGCGTTGTCAGGCGCTGCCGCTGCGGAAGGAGGGAACAGAATGAAACGGTGCTTTCCTTATCTGATCGCCTTCCAACAGGTTCTGTGCGGATTGTGGATCATGCTTGTCTTGGCGCAGGCGTTTCTGTCCGGAATGCTTTTCCTGCCGGGATGTGTCCTGTTCTTCATCCTGCAATGGGGCCTGTCGCTGCTTTCCAACAAGAAAAAACCAGCGCTGCGCTCTGGCCTGTTGTGGCTGAACATCGTGATCTTTGCGCTTCTGCTTCCCTTGCAGAAAAATATTCCGGCGATTGCGTTAACCGCCGTCGGACTGATTCTGGAAACCGGCCTGATCCTGACGCTGGAAAATTTCCGGGATTGTTCCTGGGGACGGTTGGGGATCGGCGGCTTAATCCTGATCCTCATCAATACGGTCAGCGCCAGTCCGGACCTGATCCGCAGCTCATTGCTGCTGGCACTGGCGGCGTTATGCCTGCGCGTGCAGTCTCAACTATTCAATCCGGCTGATCCGGCATCCCTGTACCAGCTCGATCCCGATCAGGAAAAACTGTTGCTCAGGATGGCTGGAATTCAGCTTGCGGCCACGTTGGCGATCGGGCCGCTGAGCGCTTTGATTCTTGCCGCCGCTGAGGGAGCAGGCCAGGTGCTGACCTGGATTTTAAGCCGTCTGATCGAAATTTTCGCGTTTGTCTTCTCGGCGATCATCCTGTCGCTGCAAAGTCTGATCCGCTGGATTCTGGCGCATCAAACAGGAACAGAAGTCACGATGCAGCCGCCCCAGAGCGAAGCAACGATCACGCAGAACCCAGAATCCGCAATGACGACTTCGCCGCTTTTCAATGGAATTCTGACTTTGATCCTCATCATCGCCGCCGGGCTTCTGCTTTTTCTCTTACTTCGCTGGTTCATTCGTTTAATCCGGAAAACGCATTACCCTTCTCTGGAAGGCAACTTCCGCAGTGAGAAAATCGCGGCCTCCGCGCTGGAACCCCGGCCGACACTGCGTCAGCGTCTGCATTCCTGGCTGCATCCGGAAGCACTTTCGCCCGTAAGAAAACAATATAAAGAAGCGGTTGACGAGCGAATTCGGAAAGGACATCCGTTCGCCCCTTCTGCGACGCCATGGGAATATTGGCAGGAAGTTCAGGACGAAGAACCGGACGATCAGTTCAAAAAACTGACGCACGCTTATAATGAAGAACGTTATCGTCCTTAACGGCTTGTAACATTAAGGATTTGAACATCCGTTATCTGGATGGAAAGCGAGGGATTCCCGTTTTGGATTTCCCTCGTTTTTCTTTTAAAGCACAGCTTCCCTGTCCCCTTTTATTTTACTTTCGGTACTGTCTGGTGCTGCGAAGAAGTCAAAGTTATTCCGCGGTTTATCTCCCGATGGGAATTTCGCATCTTCCAATACCGTTCAGCAGGAGCATTGCACGACGCTCACGCAAGCCCGGACGATTACGACAAAACCGCAAAACCGGATTTCCAATAAGACGAATTCTGCCGAAATTTCTTCTTTAACCCACCGCTGCCGGCGACGACAGGTTCATCCCCGCTTACTGACTGCCGGATTCAGGAAAAAAAGAAAAAAAGATAGAACAGAGCATAACCTGCCGTTCTATCTTAGACATCATTTTTAGACATCATTCGGATTTTGCGGTTTTCGGCCGCCGCGTCTTTGGCTTGGACAAAGCGTCACAGGTCGCTCGGACGATCTGTGCCAGTCTTTCCCGGTCATCCAGATCTTCCATCAAAAAACTTTCCTTCGCGCCCGGATAAGCCGGCGCTTTTGGACAATCCGGCATCCTGGCCGCCACCTCCGGCGTGATTTTAATAAACAGCTGATCGTCGCAGATCACCGCAAAGAACACCTGATCGCAATACAGGCCAACCTCCCCGAACATTCGTTTCCAGGTAATTGTGCCGGCCAAAGCCAGCTGATCGCACACATACCTGACAAATTCCAATGTCGAAGCCATTGTCAGAAACAGGCAATGTTGCTATCGGTACGGGATTCTGTCCCGCCGATCAACGTGCCGTTCTCCATTCTGAGAATCATCTGTCCCCTGCCGAAAACGCCGGGATCCAGACAAACCTCAATCCGGTGTCCCCGCTTCTGCAGCGCCTTCGCTAAAGCGGTCGGGAAGTGCGGTTCAACGAGAATCCGGTTGTCCCGTTCCCACAGCCAGCGCGGCGCATCCAGCGCCATCTGCGGATTGAGATGAAAGTCGATCAGGTTCATCGCCACCTGGACATGCCCCTGCGGCTGCATATAGCCGCCCATGACGCCGAACGGTCCGACTGCTTTCCCCTCTTTCATCAAAAATCCCGGAATGATCGTGTGATACGTCCGCTTGCGCGGCTCTAAATAATTGGCATGCTTGTCATCCAGCGAGAAATCATGACCCCGGTTCTGCAAGGAAATGCCGGTGCCCTCAACGACGATGCCGCTGCCGAAGCCCATATAATTACTCTGAATATAGGACACCATGTTGCCTTCCTCATCCGCCGTGCATAAATACACCGTTCCGCTCTGCGGCAGCTCGCTGACCTGTGGATCCTGCGCAATGTCCGTGATCTGAGCGGCGCGCAGACGCCCCAGCTGCGGATCAAGCAGGTGTTCCGTTTTCACCTTCATTGCCTTCGGATCTGTAATATAGAACAAGCCATCCTTGAACGCCATCTTCATTGCTTCCAGCTGACGGTGAACCGTTTCCACGTGCAGCTTCTCATGAAATTGGAATTCTTTCAGAATATTCAGCGCCATCAGGGCGACGATCCCCTGCCCATTCGGCGGAATTTCACAGATTTCATAGCCGCGGTAATTCAGCCGGATCGGAGTGACCCATTCATTTTCAAACGCTTCCAGATCCGCTTTGCGGAGGTACCCGCCATATTTGCGGCTGCAGGCGTCGATCTGATCGGCAAGCGGGCCATGGTAAAAGCTGTCCGCCTGCGTGCGGCCGATTTCTTTTAATGTTTCCGCATGATTTTTCAAGGTGATCACATCCCCCGCCTGCGGCGCTTGTCCCTGCGGAGCGAACGTCGCAAACCATTCGTCAAACTCCGGTTTCCCGGCAAATTCTTTTTTGTACTTGTCAAAAGCCGCCTGCCAGTAATGCGCTAAAACCGGGGAACATGGATAGCCTTCTTGGGCATAGCGGATCGCCGGGGCCAGACATTGCGCCAGCGTCAGCTTTCCGAAGCGCTCGTTCAGGCTTTTCCAGGCTTTGACCGCGCCCGGCACCGTGACCGGCGTCCAGCCGAAGGTCGGCATCGTCGAATGACCCTGAGCTTTGACCTGTTCAGCACTGATCGCCTGCGGTGCAAAGCCGGAAGAATTCAGCCCGATCAATTCTCCTTTATGCCAGACGATCGCAAACGCGTCGCTGCCCAGTCCGTTGGCCGTCGGTTCCACAACCGTCAGGGCAGCCGCCGTCGCCACCGCCGCGTCGATCGCATTGCCGCCTTGCCGCAGCATTTCCAAGCCGGCTGCCGACGCCAGCGCCGATCCGGTACAGACCATCCCTCTGCGCGCCATCACCGGATAGCGGTTGGATGAAAACGGTTGATCAAAACAGTCGAAATTCATCATTGTTCTTCCTCCAATAAAGCTTGTAATTTCAGCGTCATCGCGATCGTTTTCCCGTCGATGATCTCGCCGCGCATCACCTGATCGACGACGTCCTTTAACGGCACCTTTACGCAGTTCAGGAATTCATCTTCATCCAGATGCGTACCGACAAAGGTCAGTCCCTTTGCCCAATACATCTGTATTGTTTCTTCGAGATACGCGCCGGTCGGCACCATCTCGCCCATAAACTCAAAGGTTTCAGCGGTATAGCCGGTTTCTTCCTGCAGCTCCCGCTTCGCGGTGACTAACGGATCCTCGCCAGGTTCTCGTTTGCCTGCCGGGACTTCGCGCATGATCCGCTGTTGGGCATAGCGGAATTGATCGACGAGAAGCAGCTCGTTCTGATCGGTCAGCGCTGCGATCGCCACGCCGCCGGGATGTTCAACGACCTCACGGATCGTTTCCGTCCCGTCGGGCAAGGTAACTTCATCATGCCGCACATGAATCAGCCGTCCGGTAAAAACCCGTTTTTGTGAATTGGTTTGTTCAATCAGTTTCATTATTCCCCCCTGTTTTCCGTTTCCCATCTCCATGACTTTGGAGCGTCCTGACGGAATTCCTTTTCAGGTTCTGATTTAGTTATAGAGAGATTTCATGGAAAAATCAAGATGAAAATCGACTTCCTCAATATTCGTGCAATCATCTTGCTTCACCTGACTTTCCAGAGGTTTATAATAAAAGGAGAAAAGGAAGAAGGAATGCGTCATGAAAACGACAGGCATCGTTTTAACGATCCTCTCCGCTCTCTTGTTTGCCATCTCGCCGGTTTTCGTCAGTTGGACTTATGATTGGGGCAATAATCCGCTGACCATGGTCATGTTCCGTAATTTGTTTGTGCTTCCGGTTTTGTTCGTTCTGATGCGACGCAGCCGGGTTTCGGTTAAGCTGCCGCGGGATCAGTTTCTCGCCCTGTTGTTCGTCGCAACAATGGGATCCTGTCTTACGCCGCTGCTTTTATACAGCAGTTATTCCTATATCGGCGTCGGCGCCGGCACCACGCTGCATTTTTTCTACCCGCTGTTCGTCGCTTTGTTCTGCCGCTTTTTCTATCACGAGAAATTGGGCAAAATTAAAGTTCTGGCGTTAATCCTGGCCTTGACCGGCACCTTGTTTTTCATGGACTTCGGCAATCTGAAAAACCTGACGGGCGTCGCGATAGCGCTGGCTTCAGGAATGACCTATGCATTTTATCTGGTCTTGCTGGAAAAGAAAGGATTATCCCGGATGAATCCATTTCTTTGTTCATTCTGGCTGGCTTTGTTTGCGGCCGCCGATCTCTTTCTCGTCGGAACGTTTACCGATGGTCTGCATTATCAACAGCCGGTCATTTCCTATCTGACGATGATTGTGATCGCCATGATGACCTCGTTTCTGGCGGTGGTCCTGCTTCAAAAAGGTATTGAAGCTCTGGGTTCCTCAACCGCTTCGATTTTCTGCCTGTTTGAACCGATCGGCAGCGTGATCTGCGGCGCATTGTTATTGCACGAAGAATTAACGACGGCGAAGATCCTCGGCTGCCTGATCATTATTCTGGCAGTGATTTTATACATTCTTGCCGGAAAGAAAAAACCAGATTCACAAACCAAAAGATTAAAATCATAACTCCAGTTAATTTTGCCCCTTCGTCATCCGGCTTCATCCCGATCGCTGCCTGCGGATTTAACCTGTTATTCAAAAAATCTGTGCGGTTATCCCTGCGTTTCATTCCTGTTTATTATTTTCAGGGATGAGTTGAATTATATTTACAAAATAGCTGCTGAGATGTTCCTGCGTCGCCGGTTTTCTGCTTTTATCATTTCGCTTTGGCTTCAAACTGGTATAATGAAAAAGATAAAGGAATGAACTCGTTTATTATCGCAGAGGTGAAGGAATTGAAAAAAGGGGTAAAAACAGGATGCATTGTCATCGCCGTCATCCTGTTGACCGGCGGCTGCGGCTATGGCGCGGCCAACTGGGCGATGGATGCGATGCTTAACAAAATGGAACATGGCGAAACCATCGAGAGCGAAACGGCGGCGATCGCGCCGGAAGTCAGCGAAGCGGTGAAAGAACGGAAGCTGGTGAATATCGCTTTGTTTGGCGCGGATAACAGCCAGGGGCCGACGGGCACCGACGAGGACCGCAGCGACGCGATGAAAATTGTATCGCTTGATTTTGATAACAAAAAATTAAAAATTACGTCCGTGGAACGGGATGTCGTCGTCTGGATTCCCGGCGATCATCAAAAATACGGACATTTCAACTGGGCTTACTGGTTCGGCGGCGCAACGCTGGCCGTTCAGACCCTGAATTACAACTTGGACCTGGACATCACGCAGTATGTGACATTCAGTTTTAACGCGGTGGAAAGGCTTGTCGATCTGATCGGCGGCGTCGACATTGATCTGACGGCCAGGGAAGTCGGGGCGCTGACAGGAAAAACGAAGCACAGCGTGCAGACGGGAACCAATACGCTCAATGGCTACGACGCGATGATGTACTGCCGGCAGCGCTACATCGACAGTGATTTCGTGCGGATGGACCGCCAGAACAACGTGATTAACGCGATCATCGCCAAACTGAAGCATAAGAATATTCTGGAATTGATGGAGATCGTCAACGACATGCTTCCCTATATCACGACGAACCTGACGAATTCCGAGATCAAAAAATATCTCGTTTCATTGTTGAGCTTCGATCTGACCAGAATTGAAACGTATAAAGAACCGAGCGGCGAATATGACGATATCATGCGCTGTCCGGGACTGGGTGGTTATCTGGTGCGCAGTTACAGTGATATGGTGCGTCATCTGCATGCGAATATTTACGGTGATACGGATTATCAGCCAAGTCAGACCGTCATGAACAATGAAGAAAAAATCTATAAAACTTATGGGGAATTCAAGAAATAGGTGCGGGAATGCGATAGACTGCGGTTTTCTTCACTATCTCAGCGATGGAATTCCACTGTTTCTCACTGCGCCGATTAAAGCCTCTGAGCGCAACGTGCGAGGGAAAACAAGAAGCCGGTAAACAGAGAGAGAGGGATAACATTGATACCAGGTTTAGGGACATTGATAAACGGATTGGCGGTCATCGGCGGCGGGCTGCTGGGTCTGATCTTCCGTAAAGGTCTGCCGCAGCGGTTTCAGGACACGTTAATGCAGGCGCTGGGCTTATCTTCGATCTTTATCGGAATTTCCGGAGCCCTGGAAAAAATGTTGGTGATTCAAAATAGTGTTGTCAGCGTACAGGGCACAATGTTGGCGGTGATCAGCCTGGCTGCCGGCGCGCTGGTGGGCGAAGGAATTAACCTTGAATTCCGGTTTGAGCAATTCGGAAGCTGGCTGAAAAAGAAAACCGGCAGCGATCAGGACGATCAGTTCATGGAGGCGTTCCTCACCGCTTCGCTGACGATCTGCGTCGGAGCGATGGCGATTGTCGGCGCGCTGCAGGACGGCTTGTCCGCCGACCCGTCGTTGTTAATCACTAAAGCGGTGCTGGATTGTCTGATCATCATGATCTTTACTTCGGCTTTGGGTAAAGGCGCGGTCTTTTCCGTCATTCCGCTCGTTTTGTTCCAAGGCTCGATCACTTTCCTGGCGCGGCTGATCGCCCCGGTGCTGACGGATGGGATGATCGCCAATCTGGCCATGACCGGTTCCATGTTAATCTTCTGCGTCGGCGTCAATCTGATGTTTAACACTAAAATTCGGGTCGCCAATCTGCTTCCTGCCTTACTGATCGCGCTCTTATTGACGCCATTATTTTAATCAATATGATTAAACGATTTTTTCCCTGTTAAAACGAAATAAAAAGCATATCTGTCCTGATGCCCCCGCGGCAATTTTGCGTCCCGCTTGTTCCGGGAGCGCTTATTCGCGGCAGGAAGAGATGCTTTTTTTAACTCCTTTATTTCTTTGATTCGTTGTTCAAATTCATTGATTATTTTCCGTCAATCTGTTCCTCACAATCCAGTATCACGCGTCTGCCTTGCTTTATTATAGAAAGATTACGCCTGCTCAGCCTGAATTCTTTCTGACGAACTGTCCGTTAAGTTTTTCAGCCAGTTGCCTTTTTTCAGAAAAACCGTAGCCAGGCAAACTTTGACTAAACCCGCGCCTTCGACGATGCAGTAAGCGGGAAACAACGAAACCCGGAATACCCGCGCGACAAGAAAGCTCAGCAGCACCGGGCCAAACCAGGTAAACAGGCCGTCGATGATCAGCACCGACTTCGTGTCGCCGCCCGCCCGCAGAATATAATAAACCGTGTTCGCGTAGCCCTGCGTCCAGGCCAGAAATGCCTTCGCCAGAATTAAAACCGCCGCCATCGAAACATTCGCCGGACTCAGCGAGAACCAGACCGGCGCCCAGCGATGGATCGCCACTAAAATCAGACCTCCTGCCAGATACACCGTCAGCGCAAAGCCGATCATTTTCTTTGCATCCTGCTTTGCCTGGTCCAGCTTCCCTGAACCTAACGCCTGACCGATGATCACCCCGACCGCCACCGAACAGCCGCTGAAGGCAACGTAGACCAGATTGCTGATGTTGTCGACCACCGTGATCGCCGGAATGTACTGTTCCGCGATAAAGCTGTAATTAATAAAGATCATGTTCAGCCCCAGCGACCAGATCAATTCGTTTCCCATCAGCGGCAGCGCCTTGCGGATAACCGTCCAACGCATCGAAGAGGGCAGATTATTTTTTAACCGCAGCTTCAGCGTTGGCAGATATTTGCGGGAGGCATAGAACAAATAAGCCGCTTCCAAAAACCGCGCGATCATCGTTGCGGCCGCTGCGCCGATCACTCCCCAGCGCGGAAAGTGGAATAAACCATAAATCAGCAGCGCGTTTAACACAATGTTGACCAGGCAGGAAATTACGCCGGACACCATCGGAATCGCCGGCCGGCCCATGACGCGGCACGCCACGCTGATCATCGACGTGCAGGCAAACGGCAGCAGCGTCCACAGCAGCACGCCTAAATACGCTTCCGCATCCGCCAGCACCAGCGGATTCTGAACAAATAAACCGAGAATCGGCTGCGGGAAAATGACCAGAATTCCGGTCACCAGAATCCCCATCACACAGCACAAGCCAAGTCCAAAATTATACAGATCGGTAATCTGATCCTCCTGCCGCGCCCCCATGTATTGCGAGATGAAGATTCCGATCCCATTGCTTAATCCGAATAAAATCAGCTGATAAACAAAAAAGACTTTGTTGACGATCGCGACCGCGCTGATCGCATTCTCCCCGATCCCGCCGATCATCATCGTATCGCACAGGTTCAGCATATTCGTTAAAAGCTGCTGGATCATGACCGGCAGCGAGAGTAAAATTACCCGTTTTAAAAACGCCCAGTTTTCCCGCTTCATCCTGAATTCCCCCTTATTCAAGCTGGTTATGAAAGATATTGTAAGGCGAAATGACAATGAATGCAAGACGGCGGGAAACGTCCGCAGAGAATGGACGCTGTATTTTCGGGATCAATGTTGCAGCTTTCCAGAGAGGATCGCTGCCTTGCATCGTTGCCTGAACTCAATTTTTCCCTCTGATTGACAAACTCATTGAAGCCCGCCATATCCCAGAGAGCAGGCACGATAAGAAGGGTGTCCGGCTTGTTGTCAAGCTTCGCTTTTTTCCGCTTTCCCGAATTTGCTTCCCTATCTCCGCAAATCCTGCGGCAGTTAAACTCGCCGATTGATTCTGATCGCTGTTTAACCATTTCATATTTCCTTGTTCTCGGCCGCTATCGCTTGCTGAATTCAGCGGTTTTCCCCCCTACGCCAATCGCAAGCAGCCTTTTAAATATGGGAATTTTTAGTGAATTCCCAGGGCTTTCTTGATCTTTCCGGGGAACTCGTTTAAAATAAGCCAAGTTGTTCGTTCTGTGAAAGCGAACATGAAAGGGGGATAAACACCTTGAACCACGTGTTAAAAAATATAAATAAGCATCGGCTTCGGATCGGAGGCTTGTGCTTGATGAGCGCGACGCCCTTTACCGCCGTCTTTCTGATGCAGTATGTCTACTGCGGCGATCCGTGGCAAATTTCCGCGTCCGCCTTTCTGGCCAACGCGATCTGCGTCGGCGTGCTTTATTATCTGCTTTGCGCCCTGATCCGCAAACCGGCCGCCGCCAGCGTTATGATCCACACGGCCTGCGCGCTTTTAGGCGCGATCAATTATTTCGTCTCCGTCTTCCGCGGCACGCCGGTTCTGCCCTGGGACCTGACGGCGCTGAACACGGCGCTGGCCGTCTCTTCCACCTATGATTTTACGCCGACCGGGCCCATGATCATCGCTGCGGTAGTTTTGATCGGAGCGTTGATCGTTCTCCTTCATTTCCGCAGGTTTGACGTACTGCCCCATGCGCTCTGCCGACGCTTTCCCCTGCCGCTGCGGCTTCTCTGCCTGACGCTGGCGCTGCTTTGCGCGGTCTTCACCTCTCCGAAAAACCTGGCCCGCTTCAACGTTCAGACAGATGTCTGGGATCAGCGCGGCGCTTATCAGAAAAGCGGAATCCTCGCTACCTTCCTGCGCAATACCGAATTCATGAACGTCGAAGTTCCTTCCGATACCTCCAGAGAAAAGCTGGATCAGATCTTAAGCTCCGTCTTTGCAAAGGCGCCGGCACTGACTTTGAATCAGAAACCGCATATCATCGCAATCATGAATGAATCGTGGGCGGATTTTGAAGAATTCGGCAATCTTCAGCTCAGCGAAAGCGTCATCGACGGTATTGCCAAGCTGGATAACGCCCGGTTCTCCCACGCCTATGCTTCCGTTTTCGGCGCGGGTACCAGCGCCAGTGAATTTGAGTTTCTCACCGGAAATTCGATGGCCTTTTTGCCCTCTGGAAGCATCCCTTATCAACAATATATTTTAAAGGATTCCTTTTCTCTGGCTTCCCAGCTGAAACAGCTCGGCTATCAAACGGCGGCGTTTCATCCGGGCGAGCGGAGTTCCTGGCAGCGGGATCAGGCTTATCCGCGGCTGGGCTTCGACTCGTTTAAAAGCGCAGATGAACTGGACGTTCCGATCATCACAGAACATGGCTATGTCAGCGATGAAACAGATTTTGATCAGATTGTGTGGGACTATGAACATCGCGATCCCGACAAACCGTTATTTCTGTTTAACGTCACCATTCAGAATCATGGCGCGTACACTGTCAAGGACTATCCGGCGGAAATTCGCCTGATGGATCAGCCGGGCGTTTATCCGATGGCCGAACAGTATCTGACGCTCGTTCACAAAACAGAAGACCAGTTTCTGCGGCTGACTGAATATTTCAGCCAACAGGATGAACCGGTGCTGATTCTGATGTTCGGCGATCACCAGCCTTCCGTGGAACCGGCATTTCTGGACAAAGCTTATGGCGTGGAAGACGGCACATTATCCATGGAAGAGTATATGAACAAATTTCGAGTTCCGTTTGTCCTCTGGGCTAATTACCCCCTGCCGGAAACAGCGCTGCCGGAAATCAGTCTTAATTTTCTGTCGTCGCTTCTGTTAAACTATGCCGGATTGGAACCGGATGCTTATGGTCAGTATTTACAGACTCTGCGCACATCGCTGCCGGTCGTTACCTTTGCGGGCTATATGGATTCGCAGGGAAATGCGTACAGTCATTGGGAATCTACGGATTTCACCGCTGTCCTTGAGGATTATCAGACCCTGCAATATGAGCGGCTGTTTGGCAGCGGTTATTTTCAGGATCAATTAACGGAAAAGGCCGAAACTTTATCCCATCCCTGATCCGGATCTTGGAAACCGACGGACAGAGAATAAGATTTTCGCTCAAAGATTTCCGTTTTATCTCTAATGCTGCTTACGAAAACAGCGGATTGCCTGACGGTGTACATAACGCCCGGGCAGTCCGCTTTTTATCTCTCATTTTCCTGTTTCTGATGAAGAAACAGGTAAATAGGGGAAGGGGAATGGCTGAAAAATGATTACCGCACGATGGAGCGAAGAGGCGAGTTAGAGCGGGTTCAATGAAGACTTCAATTTTTCATCTGCACAAAAGCAAAAAGAAGCGAAATTCAATCCGCTCCTTTTCCCGTGTTCTTTCTTAAACTTGAGGAAAGATAAAAAGACAGGGGTACGAAGTTTTGATAACGCTTCATACCCCCTGCTTCTTTGCATGAAAATTTCAGGTCTGCCCTAAGCTGAGGAAGAACCTTTTCCTGATCCTGATTCTTTTTTGGCAAGCTCTGCCCTTTCAGCACCCTGCGCCTGAAAGCAGGCTCCCTGCCGCAGATTTCTGCATTCCAACAGTTTGCGTGAAATCCTGATTTTGATGAATCGAGATTGTTTATTTCACCGCAGCCAGCCGTTCGTTCAGCGCCGTTTTCGCCGCTTCATCGCTCAGTTTTTCAACCAGCCGTTCGGCCTGACTCTTCACGGCGGCCGAGCCGGTCTTTTCCACACGGCTGACCAGCAGATCCATCAAGGCTTGCAGCGATTGTTCGTCCGCCGCGTTCTGATAGCCTTCGTCAGTTTCGATCAATGTCAGCTTGTTCGCAACCATCTGCGCCAACAGGGAATCGATGCTGTCCATGGATGTCGGATTCAGTGCGTCATAAGCAAGCGTCGCCACACCGCCCAGGGTTCCGCCGATGAAATGGTTGCCATAGAAATAATTCGGATTGACCGTCGGATCGACAACCGGACTGTTGATCTTGTTGGACAGCCAGATGACGATCATATCATTTTCCGGGTCGATTAAACTCAGTGTACCTGTCCAACCGGTATGACCATACGTTGAAGCTCCGGCCTGTGGTCCGAAATACCAGCTGTAACCATGATCGCCCATGCGCCGCCAGCCTAATCCATAGGTCTGGCTTGTGAACTTCGGCTTGGTGAATTGATCAATCGTCTGTTTCGAGAACAGCTTGACATCGCCATAACCGCCCTGGTTCAGCATGACCTGCGCTAAGCGCGCCAGATCCTGCGCGTCGGCAAACAGACCGGCATGACCGGAAACACCGTTCATCGCATAGAAAGCTTTTTCATCATGGACTTCGCCCTGAATCGTATCGGTACGGTTAACCGTAAACGAAATCGCGCCGTCGCGGGAATTGCCGTTCAGCTCGGTTGCCGCGCACTGGTCTTTTTCAAATCCCTTCTGCAGCGGATTGAAGACGATGTGATCGAGGCCCAGCGGCTTGTAGATATTTTCTTCGACAAAGACATCGAGATCCATGCCGGTAACCTGTTCGACGATCAGTCCCAGAAGCATGTAGTCGACATCAGAGTATACGGTCTTGCTTCCCGGCTCATACTGCAGCGGAGTCTTCAGTATCATTTCCCTGGTCGTGGCTTTTTCCACTGAATACAGATCGTTGACGCCGTTGACAATTCCATCATCCTTGTCGTAGGTATCGTTATGATACTGCGGATCGGCCGGGAATCCGGCCTGATGTTCCAGAATGTTCTGGAGAGTCATCGTGTCCTTGCCCCGGATGGCAGCGCCTGCTTCATCCTTGAATTCCGGGAAATAGCTTTGAATCGTATCGGTAATGTTGACCTTGCCTTCGCTGACCAGCATTTGCAGCGCATAGTTGGTCGCGTACATTTTGGTGTTGGACGCTAAATCATATAAGGTTTCCGGAGTGCTTGGCACCGGATTTTCAATCCGCGTTCCATCCTGATTGTAGGAATTGGCATAGCCGTAAGCCGTGTTTTTGATCATCTTTCCGTCTTTGATGATGACCAGCTGACCACCCGGGAATCCATATTCCACTTCCTTGTTCAGCAGATCGTCAATAAAGCTGAGCTTCTCGCTGCTGAAGCCGACTTCCTCCGGTGTCCCTTCGATCACCGTCGGATAGTCAACTTTAATATTGACGCTTGCGGTTTCCGGAAGAATGTTGGTTACCTGAATCGTGTTGATCTCGTTGGTTGCCAGAGCCGAGAAATCGACCGTGAAGGCTTTCCCCGCAAATTCGCTGTGATCGACGGCTGTTCCGTTGATGAACAGATCGAAGCTTTCCGCTCCCTTCGGCGTCACGGAAACCTGGCCTTGTCCGGCATACGTTTTGATTGTTGTCAGATTGTTCATCGCCAGCGTGTCGTCCAATCCCTCCAGCGGATAGGTGACATCTGCCTGAACGCCTTTAACGCTGACGCCTTCGCTCAGCGTAACGCCGCGCGTTTCATTCGTCTGCGCCGAAGGCTGGCCGGCGGATGACGAGTTGTTTGCGCTGCAGCCTGCCGCCGTGGTGGCTAACACGGCAGCCAGGACTAAAATCATCAGTTTTTTCATCCTTGTTCCTCTCTTTCGACGATCTCTTTCCAGAGATTTCCTTTTCGACTCTTCCATCATAGCAGGATCTGGTCAGACCAGTCAAGAGAAAATGTGAAGCGCTTACAAACTTGTTTTTTCACAAATAAAAATCTGTCCAGAAGCATCGCCCGGAACAGATTTCAGTTTTTTTTGATGATTTTTCAAAATCCACAGCCCTTCACGGCTGACGCCTATGAGTCAGGATCAAACGTAATATTCAAGCTTTACGCTTGGATTTAAGACTCATTATGCCTGGTTGTGACTTGAATTCCAGATAAACTTCGAAAGGGATAGAAATAAAATCAGGAATCATGCGGCTATCAGGATCTGTTGGCGATCGCCTTGACTTCCTGATTTGTTTTTGCCGATTCAGCCCAGCTGAGCCAGAATTGCCAGTATTTCCGGCAGTTGTTTTACAAAATAATGGGCTTTCGACTGATCCATCGGGAATCGTTCGCCCTGCCGGGCAATTACCGTCATTCCTGCCGAGACGCCCGCCTGGATCCCATACGGCGAATCCTCCACAACGACGCATTGCCGCGGATCCAATTTCAATTTCTCCGCCGTGAACAGATAGATTTCCGGATTCGGCTTCGATTCTTTAAACATTCCGCCGGAGGTGACCAGTTCAAAATAAGGATACAGACCGGTGTCCGACAACATCTTCTCAATCATGGCAAACGAACTGGAAGACGCCAGCGCCAGTTTCTTTCCCTGCGCCTTCAACGCTTTCAACGTCTCTTCCACTCCCGGAAACAACAGCGCCTGATAATCTTCAATTCGCTGCGCATGGCGATATTCCCGCATCCCGACCATGAATTCGTCATACGGCTGCGGCAGTTCAATGCCTTCCAGAATTTTCGGCCACAGGTTCATCTTGCCATTCGCGCCGACCAGCAGATTTAATCGCTGCGGCGGCAGATCCACCTTCATCGCTCTGAAATATTCCATCAGTCTATCCTGATAATACTGTTCCGAATCGATCAGAACCCCGTCCATATCGAACACAACCGCTTTGATCTGCGTCATGTCATCACCCTCTCAATCGCTTCTAGTTTAGCGGATTTCCCAACCAGAGTAAAGGATTATTCCCCTTCCTTTATGGTCTTGTTATGAATTTCGTCGATCAATTCAAAATAATCTGCCCAGCGCTCTTCACGGATTGGCATCGGCGGTTCGTTGTCAAAGTAGAGCACCAGCGCCGGAGCAATCTGATTCCATCGCTCGACCAGTTCAAAATGGGTGCAATGTCCCTGACGGATCAGACGCATCGCTTTGGCATGATAATTAAAGTACATTGCGCAAATCCTCCCTTATCCGCTATTCTTTCCTGAATTCTGCCGCTTATCCCTTTTGCCGCTACCCCAATTCCGGTCCCCGCCTTGTCCTGCGCCCTTTTCTATGGTAGAATTCCCGTTGTACAATCGCAATTTCATGCAAATTCACGCAGAGAGGAGCATTTTATGTTAGAAGAACGTTTTTTCACAGCCGGAAAAGCCCTGAAATTGATTTTCATCGGTCAGGTCATCGCGCTGTTCGTCAGTTTGCCCAATGTGGGAAATCTCATCAGCTTGATCGCCGGAATTACCATTTTAGTCGGTATTGTCAAAATCCGCAAAGCGGATGCTTTATATAACCGGGCTTTTATCATGGTTCTGTGCAGCTTGGGCTGCAGTCTGGTTCTGTCTATGGCGACAGTTTACTTTTCCAGCCTGTATGCCGATGGAAATCTCGGCGCGGCTCAAACCTTTATGATCGTGGCGCTGATCCTGTCTGTCGTCGCCGCCGTGTTTGGATTTCTTCAGAATTTCTTCATCATCAAGGGAACGACGAAATTCCTGGGTGAACTGCAGGAAGAAGCGCTGGTCAAGCATGGGGAAACAACCTGGAAATTGATGATTATCAGCTATGGGCTCAATATTCTGTTTTCCGTCTTACTGCTGTTTGTATCCGATTGGTCCAGCGTCCTGTCGCTTGTCAGCAACGTCGTGAATATGGCGATCACCTTCGTTTACATCCTGTTCTTATACCGCAGTGAAATCCGGCTGTTAGCGGACTCCAAAACGGCAGACTAAACCGGAATCAGATTACAAAGTTCAGATTTATTTAAAATAAACGCGTTCATCCTGTCAGTTCAGGGGTGAACGCGTTTTACTTCAGGCTTTTACCGGATCGGCGTTTCAGCCTGACTGATGTGGATGGATTCTGCGTTGGCCTTTTCCTCTGTATTCATTCCCGATGGCCTGAATTTTGTGTCGTCATTAACGAAAACCGGTTTTGCGACGGAATTCTCCTCAGTTTTCAACATGGCAATCATTTCCGGCAGCTGTTCTTTTGTCCGCCAATACCAGGCGCCAATCATGAATAACATGACCGCCGTTACGATCAACCCGCCTTCTGGTCCGAAGGTTCCGCCATTAAGCAGGGAATTGCCTTTCATATAGGTTGTCAGCAGACCGCTTTCCTGACCGCCGCTGACAGAAAAGCCGTAAATTGGTCCCTGGAAGAAATTCCAGAAAATATGAAAACCGATGGCCGAATACAGGTTGCCGCTGGAAAGTGTGATCAGCGACAGAAACAAGCCGATCAGAAAGAGATTGAGATAGGGAAGCCACCCGATCCCCTGATTCGCTGAGTGAAGCAGCGAAAAGATCAGGGAAGGCACCAAAATGATCAGCCCTGGATTGTGTGTCTGCCGCATAACGCCCTGAATATAGCCGCGGCAGATGATTTCTTCCGAATAGCCAATCAGAATATACAGGAAGAACATGATCAGCAGCGAAGGTGAGCCTTGGGGAATCCAAGTCAAAACCTGTGCGCTGTCCGTGACTATGAGAAGCAGAAAAACTAACGTCATGGAGCCAGCGCCCATCGCCAGTCCTTGTCTCATTGTCCTTCTCTGCTTCGCCAGCGGCGGAAGTCCCAGCGACGCCTTATCCTTTTTCAGCACCTTCGTCCATAACAGAATCGGAATCGTGATCATAACGATCGTCTGTAAGAACATCATGGAACTGTTGATGATCGCTGCTGTCTGAAAAGCCAGCGGCGTCGCGGCCGCAGTCGTCGGATCCAGATTCCCGGTTGTGGTCATGATAAACACAAATCCAAACTGAATGAGAAACATAAGAAGAAACAAAACGCCGAAAACCGTTCCCAGCATTCCTGCGATTTTCCAGCCGGAACGAAGTTCTCCATTTTTATTTTTAAACACAGTATCCCTTCTTTCCGGTTCATGATAGGAGTATATCATGATTCAATCCTGGCAACTCTTAAATCTTATTAAAGTTTTTGTGAAAAAACTATGTCTGCTTTAGTCCGGATATTTAAGATCTTATCGAAGAGCCTCTCATTCAGTTGAACTGTTGAACTGAACCAGACTGTGTTTTTTAACGGGGTATCAAAAATTGAATACCAACCCACATATCTAAACGGTATGTCCTCATGAATACGATACATCTTGCCTGCTTTACCGCTATTGTTTAAGTTATGAAATATAACGGTACAGACAAAATAAAATTTTTAAAGTATTTCTCCGATTTCTCTATAAGCTTCCGACTCTGGAAACTCGTTTAAATTGATTTTTCGCTCTCTTCTTTGGCTTACAATCTGACGAACCTGTTCTGCCAGATCTTCGGATGTCTTGATCATCTCATACCGCTCCGATAATATCAGCAACTCATCACCATTTAACTGTTGAAGCAAATCTGTTTCTTTTTCTCCGATCGAAATCTGGAAGCTCAACATCTGTCGAAGCATCATTCTTTGTCTTGCTTCCCCTTTACGTTCCCCTTGCTGTCTGCCTATGCGCTCCCCAATGCATTCCCCGATCTTCTTCCCTAACCGCTGCCCTTTTTCGTAAATCTTCTGTTCGTCAATTTCATCAAACCGTGTCCTCATCAATGCGATGTCCAAGCTTGTACTTCTCAAAAACTCCATCCGCTGTTCTTCTGTCATTCTGATCATTGGAATCACCTCTGAAGATAGTTTTAAACCGTGGCCGCCAGCTTAGACTGTGGGATGGCATTCGTCCTTTGATTCACAATCTGACGAACCTGTTCTGCCAGATCTTCGGATGTCTTGATCATCTCATACCGCTCCGATAATATCAGCAACTCATCACCATTTAACTGTTGAAGCAAATCTGTTTCTTTTTCTCCGATCGAAATCTGGAAGCTCAACATCTGTCGAAGCATCATTCTCTGCCCATTAAGCTCGCCAACGCGTTCCCCTTGCTGTCTGCCTATGCGCTCTCCAATGCATTCCCCGATCTTCTTCCCTAACCGCTGCCCTTTTTCATAAATCTTCT
>NZ_JADNPO010000011.1:76063-98802 GCF_015558105.1 Holdemania sp. 1001095H_141210_F2 | reverse complement strand
CTCGTAACATCACGCCGCCGGCGTCTTTGACCTGTTGGGCGATGTCGCAGATCATTGCCTCGCCCTCGACCGAACAGGGGCCGCCGATCACGGCGATCTTTTCCTGACCGCCGACCTTGACGCCGCTGACGTCGATCACGGAATCTTCCGGATGGAACAGCCGGTTGGCTTTTTTATAAGGAGCCTGAACGCGGGTTACCTCCTTGACGCAGGTGAAGCTTTTCAGCCAGTCGACGTCCAGCGCGGTTGTATCGCCGACCAATCCCAGAACGATATAGTTGGCGCCTTCGCTGAAATTGAGTTCCAGCCCCTTTTTCTCCAGCTGATTCATCAGCCGCTGCAGTTCATTGCGGTCACAATCTTTTTTTACGGTTAAAATCATACGTTTTCTCCTCTTTTCCGTTAAAAAATAAAAAACATCAAATCCGCTTTGATGTTTTCTTGAACCAATATAACGCGAAAATTCCAAGGAATCTTGGGTTACATTGGTCTATCAATAATAATAATAAGAGTGGTTCAATTTGATTTTTAACATGGAATATCACTCCCTGCTTCTTAGTTTACATGACTTTCAAATTGAAAGCAATACTTTCATTTATTTTTTGCAAGAATTTTACATTTTCAGGTTTCCCTTTCTTCCATCTCCAGGAAACCGGTAAGCGGATGTTCCGCCTCTTCAGCGTATTTCCACCGTTCTACATCCTCCATTTAAAAGCGTGCTTACAGGAACCACTCCGGCTGACGGCGTTGTTTCATCTTCTGCCGGAAAACAAGCTGCGCTGGGTAATAGAGCGCCGGCGGAAACTGACGTGCACCGGCAGGACAGACATGGATGCAGGCTGTACAGGACACGCAGCGCGCCTTATCCGTGATGTGCGGTTGGGCCGGGTCAATGGCCTGAACCGGACAGACCACAGCGCAACGACCGCAGCGAAGACAACGAGAATTCGTCTGGGGCTTCAGCGGCAGCGCCGTAATTTTCCGGTAAGGGCGCTGACCGGGAATCGAGGAAATCATCGGGTGCGCGGCATCCAGCCCCTTTTCAAGCAAAGCTCGGGCAAAGTGGGCAATTCCAGCGAAATCAGCGGCATCCGGACGGCCATTTGCGACCGTCGGAAAAATCGAATGCTGTGCGACGACCGCAGCGGCGCCGACCACGGTGAACCCGGCGGCACTCAGAGCATCGCTCAGTTCCAATAGCGCGTCCTCATACGCTCGGTTGCCGTAAACGACGATCGCAACCGCAGGCGTGTTTCGTCCCTGAATCTGATTCATCCAGGCTTGGAAAAACGCCGGCAGCCTTCCGCTGAATACCGGAAATGCCGCAATCAGGCAATCCTGCGGCCCCAGACTGACGCCCTCGTTCAGATTCAGATCTTTCCGCGGCAGTCTTAACCCGGCGCACAGCTGATCAACGACCCTTGCCGTAGTTTGAGAAGCGCTGAATTTCATCGTGACTAAACGCATCGAACTTCCTCCTTTATCCGCAGCCGGATTTATAAAAAAGACGGAGATGGATTTCCCCGTCGATGGATTGTCGTTATGGTTAGCGATATTCTTTCACTTTTCCCTGATGATTCACAAAAATCAACGAAATGCCCAGGCGGCTTTTCATATAATCGCTCAACTGTTTCCATTCCTGCTTGGAGGAAATCTTAGACTCCATCAGGATCGAATATTTGGCGATCGCCGGATCCATCCTTTTGATCAGCGAGTACATTTTCGAATTAAACGTCTGCTTTTTGCCGCGCTTTTCATAATCCACCTCGATCAGCCATTTTCCTTCCGGAGTATCGACGAGGTACGCGTCTTCCAATTCTTTATAAGTCAGCTTTTTCTTATCCAGCCAGTTCTGCAGGGACAGGGTCATATAGGCCTTGTTAAACTTTGCTTCCAGCTTGCCCGTCTTCGGGTTACGCTTGAGACCTGGAGTTTTCTTCAATGTGGATCCGGCTTTGCGGCCGCGTTTTTTCGGAATATACGCGCTTTCGCGGCTGTCCAGATCATTCAGGTAATAACGAATCTTCATCTTGGTGCTGACGTTCTTCTTGCCGGTCGGCGCAACGATCATTTCGTCGCCGCTGAGCATGCACTGGCGCATCGCGCTGCAGCAGGTAATCAGCGTCGCATTGCCTTCATTCAGCTTGCCCATTAGTTCTTTCGCCGAGCATTCCAAATAAGAATCGCCGGTCTGAGCCGCCTCGGTTTTCAGGTTCTCAATCAGCGATTTGTAATCTGTGATTTTAGCTCCCATTCCATTACTCCTTTAATTATAATTAACGCCAGATAAATTATATCAGCAACCCCTGAGAATGAAAATAACAAATTACGGTAATTGTTTTGTTTTTACAGCGAGAAAAGACTAAAAAAGTGACAGCCGTCACTTTTTCAGCCTGTCAGATCAGATTAAAAAGTCGTTTTTCAAACCTCGTATTCTTTTTCTGGAAGTTTCGATCGTTTTTTAATCCTTTAAGCTTGCGGAAATAAATACTATTTCATCATTTGACAAGTTTTATTCCGTTCATCTTCATCAAATCGGATAAAAAATTCATGTAAAGACAGGTCCAGAGCGCTCGCCAGAGCGAAACAATCCTGCAGCGTCGCTTCCTCCTCCTTCCGTTTCAGCCGGCCCATCCAGCCGGGTGATTGCCGGGCTTTGCGGCACAGCTCGTCTTCATCCATGCCGGTCTGACGCATGACCTCCTTGAGCAGCTTGATCGTCCAATCCTTTTCCACCGTGTTTTTTTCGTGCATGTTTAATCCCTACCTTTCTTTGGAATTCATATCTCCATTATTAATATTGCGGAAAATTCCAAAATGCCTGCCAAAAAGGTTAAAAAAGTTCAAAATTTTTATTTCTGACGCGAAAAAGCCGCACAGTTTGACGTGTGCGGCCGGTGTGCTGCTTATTTCAGATGGCTGTCCATCCAGTTGAGCGTTTCAGAATAGGAGCGTTCGCGGTGCGACGGCTTGCCGAAATGATTCAGTCCATGATGATCGCCGTCAAAGCAGACGACACGGGTCTCCACACCCTTGTCCATCAGTGCCGTGATCATCTGCAGGCCGTCGGAAAGATGGCAGCGGAAATCCGCCAGCGGCTGGATAAACAGCGTCGGCGTCACCGCGTTGCACGCGTATTTCAGCGGCGAGCGGTCCCAATACGTCTGCGTTTTCTCAAAGATCGAGCCGCCCATCTGATCCGGAACGAATTCCATACTGATGTCGGACACGCCGTACATCGAAACCCAGTTGACAACCGAGCACTGGCTGGAGGCCGCCTTAAACCGGTCGGTATGGCCGATGATCCAGTTGGTCATGTAGCCGCCATAGGAAATGCCGGTGACGCCCATCCGCTGCGGGTCGATTTGCGGATAGCGCTTGAGCACTTCGTCAGTGAAGTTCATGATGTCTTCATAATCGACGGTGCCGTGTTTTTCCCGGATTTCCGCAAACTTGTTGCCGCGGCCGTCAGAGCCGATCGGATTGCAGAAGAAGACGAAGTAACCGGCGGAAGCCCAGGTCTGCATATCGACCCCAAACGTGCCGTGATAGGCGCCCTTCGGCCCGCCATGGATCGTCAGAATCGCCGGATAGGTCTTTTCCGGATCAAAGTCGGCCGGCTTCATGACCCAACCGTCGACGTCCCAATCGTGACTGGCAATCGTCAGCGGTTCGCATTTGCTGACCTGTCTGGTCTGTAAGAATGAACGGTTGAAGTCGCTGAGGCAGCAGGCTTTCTGCGTTTTCAGATCAATCGTCCAGACCTCGTCAAAATCGGTTCCCTGCTTGCCGGCGATGACAGCCTGATCGCCAAAGATATCGAAGCTGCCGATATCGCCGCTCCAGTCGGACATCTTTTTCAACTCATTGTCCCCGCCGAAGCAGAACAGATTATTCGAAATCCGGTCGCTGCCGTTGATCCACAGCGCGCCTTCTTTGGGTTTGGCAAGATAGTAGGACAGATCCGCTTCCGCCAACAGCGTCAGCGTTCCTGATGCCGGATCGAGTTCGTAGAAATTCGGATGCTCGTTTTGTCCCCAGGTTTCGCCCTTGGCAGCGCAGAACAGCACCCTTGTGCCGTCGGTCGCAACGTTCTGACTGCGGTTGCCGAAGCCTTCGTTGACGTAGACCTGCCGGTTTTCACCGGTATCCAGATCGTAACACCAGACGTCCTTCTGCAGCTTGGTGCGCAATGTGTACGCGCAGCCGGAATAATAGATCTTCCGGCCCACGACAGCGCTGGCTTCGACCTGAAACAGCGGTTCGCTGCATGGGGTCAGCTCGGCTTTTTTCTCGTCGTAAACAAATAAGCGCGTGCGCATTTTGCTCGTAAAGCCCGGCGTGCCGTTAGACCAGAACGGAGTTTCATCCAATACGTGAAACTCGGCGTTCTTTTTCTTATCCTCGGCAACCTGCTTGCGCTCCTCGGCGTTCATCTTATAATAATCCGGCACGTTCGCATCGCAGCGGGCCGTGACCAGATACAGGCCATTCTTCAGCTTTTCCAGCTTTCCCGCCTGTATCGGCAGCGTAAACGCCTTGATCGCCTCGCCGCCCTCCAGGCTCAGGCGGTAAACGCCGGTCAATTCCTCGCCGGCCTCAGCGCGCTTTTGATCCGCCGGATCGCGCAGCGATAAAAACATCATTGTTTTCGCATCGTCCCACAGATAGCTGCTTTCCTTGCCGAAGCTGGTCAGCTGGCGGAATTCCCCATCCTCAGGGCGCGCCCAGATCGTAAAATCATACCCGTCCTGCTCGTTGCAGGCTTTGACGACGACGGCAATGTGCCGGCCGTCGGGGGAGAAAGTTACGTCGCTCAACTCGCGAAGTTTTCTAAAGTCGTTCAGTTCAAATTTTTCCATTCGATATTCTCCTTCTGATCCTCAGTTTACAATGGGATGAAAGCGATGTCAAACTGAATCAGCCGACTTTCATTTTTATTCATTTACTTTTCAAAAGATCAGCGCAGAAGCCGATGCAGCGACAAAAAGGAATCGGTCAGCTCCGGATCAAATTGCGTTCCCCGGCCCTCTTCAATCCGGCGCAGAACCTCCCGCTGCGGCAGCGGGTCATGATAGCGGCGGCGGCAAATCATCGCGTCATACGCGTCGGCCAGCGCCAGCACGCGGGCTTCCTCACAGATCTCAGAAGCTTTTAATCCATAAGGATATCCCCCGCCGTCCCAACGTTCATGATGCTGCAGGATGATCGGCGTCAGATCGTTCAGCAGCGTTACGCTGATCAGACGCGCGCCTTCAGCGGGATGTTTTTGCATCTGCCGCCATTCCCCCTGGTCTAAACGATCTGGTTTTAACAGCACGGCGTCGGGCGTTGCCAGCTTGCCCAAGTCGTGCAGCAGCGCTCCTTCTTTCAGCTTGCGGCAGCGATCCTCGGACCACGCCAGTTCCTGCGCCATTTCGTAAGCCAGCCGGCTGACGCGCAGACTGTGGCGGCAAGTCTCCAAATCCCGCAAACGCAGCGCCGACAAATACGCTTCCATGGCGGCCTGCCGCGGCGTCAGTTTATTTTTCATGTGTGATCCCGCCCTTCTTTTTTAGCAGTATGGGCGAAAAACACGCTATTTAAACAAGCGCAGATGAACCGAACCAACACATTTTTGACAGGGGCTGAAAAACTCTCCCATTCCGCCAAGCACGATGGAAACAGACGCAAAAAAAGATATGCCCTCAGAGAAAGGGAGGAGACTCTGACTGCATATCCTTTGGATGACAATTCCATTTTATCATAACGCTTTTGCTTTTCGAGGCAATGTTTTTCCTGATTGAAAAGGAAAAAAGTGCGTGGAAACCTTCGGATCGCAAATCCACCGCAGCGCCTGCCTTTTTCGCCATCACCAGCTCAGCCCCTGCTTTGGCATCGCGCCGCACAGTGCTCTTTATTGTTTATTCCATACAGTGCCCGCAGACACGCTTTATATGAAAGAAACAAAAAAAAGCGGCGTTCACCGCTTTCGTTGTAAGGTTGTTATTTCTGATGCGCCAGCACCATTTTTTCCAACTTTTCCAAACCCGTCTGCAGCTGGGCGCGCGGACTGGCCAGGTTCAGCCGCTCAAAGCCCAGATAGTCTTCGCCGAAGAATTTGCCTTCGGACAGATAGACATGCCCTTCCTCGATGCAGGTCTGGTTCAGCTTGTCCCACGCAATGCCGCAATTTCGCATGTCGAGCCAGAAGAAATACGTTCCTTCCGGTTTGCGCGTCTTGATCATCGGCAGCCGTGTGCGGAAAAAGTCATCAGCGTAATCCCGGTTGGCCTTGATGTATTCCAGCAGCTGATCCATCCAGTCTTCGGAATACTGATACGCCGCTTTCATCGCTTCCAGTGCGAAGATGTTGATGCTCGCGATGCCGACGTTGACCGCCTCGGCCTTAAACGCTTTGAACAGCTCCGGATTTTTGATGATCACGCCGGAAATTTTCAAGCCGGCCAGATTGAACGACTTCGTGCAGGAGACACAGGCGATCGTGTTCTGACGGGTGTAGTCGTTGATATTGATGATCGGCGTAAATTGACCGTCAAAGATGAAATCGGCATGGATTTCATCGGCGATGATCTTCAGCTGGTGCTTCTCGCAGAACGCGGCGATCTGTTCCAGTTCCCTCTTCGTATAGACGCGGCCGGTCGGATTCTGCGGATTGCACAGAATGAAAATCTTCGTCTGCTCGTCAATTTTCTTCTCCATGTCCTCAAAGTCCAGCGTATAATACCCATCCTCTTCGTGCATCGGACACAGCGTCGGCACGCGGCGGTTGGACAGCGTCTTGTCGACAAACGGCTCATACGCCGGAGTCGGAATCAGGATCTTATCGCCTTCCTGGCTGAACAGCCGGATCGCGGCGGACACTGAGTACATGACGCCGGTCGACATCATCATCATTTCCGGATCCGCGCCGTATTGATAGCGGCGGTTGAACCAGTCGGCCATGACCTGCGCGTAAATTGGACCACGTTCCGTGTAGCCGTAAGCCGGACATTCCATGCGCTTTTTCAGCGCGGCCTGAATTGGATCGGAAACCGCGAAATCCATATCTGCGATCCACAGCGGCGTCACATCCGGGATATCCAGCGTTTCCTGTACAACAAACCATTTCGTGGCGTCGGTATGGCTGCGGTCGGTCACTTGATCAAAATTATATTTCATATTTATTCACCTCTGCTCTCCCAGTTTAGCATAATTTATTCAAGATTGGTAGCTTGCCTGCGAGTTTTTAAGTCAAATTAAAAGGGAGAATGAAATTCACTCCCCCATCGCCTGCGTCAGTTCGCTCAGCGTCTGATCGAGCTGCGCCTCGTCAAACCGGCCGCTCTTTAACAACATATAGCCTTTCATCAGCGCGATGTTCAGGCGTTCCGCCTGCTCAGACGGCCAGCTTTTCAAATCCAGCTGATCCGCACGGCGCAGAATCGCGGCGACCTGCTCGGCTTTGGCAAACAGGTGATGTTCCTTCATCACTTCGCCAAACAGCGTTTCCAGCGTCCACGAACGATTGTGCTCGGTCACGAACATTTTGATCGGATCAAAGTGCCAGTGCGCCTGTTCGCCCGCGCTTAAAATCTGCTTCATCTCTTCATCGCTCAGCTCATCCATCAGCATAAACGAAATATCGAACCGCGTGCAGTCCTGATTGCTGGCAGGCTGCCGCTGCAGGATTTCCTCGACCGTCAGCTTCAGCATGCCGTCGTCCAACAAGCCCAGCTCAATGTTCATCGGGGCTGTAATCGTCTCTAAAATATGCTGATCGACGTCGTCGATGTTATAACAATAAATCGCTTTTTTCATAGTTTTATGCCTCCAGTGGTTTGTATTATACCCGAAGCTGGAAAGAATATCCAATCTTAAACCCGAAATTTTAATTTTTTACCAAGGGAAGCACTTTCTTTGGACACGGAGTTCGCCAGACTGTTCCGCTGTGATCAAGGGCGGTAAACCCAACGCCCTTCCACCAGGGTTCCCCGACATTGCCACTGCTTGTCAAACAGCGCCAGATCGGCGTCCATACCGGCTGCCAGACGGCCTTTACGATTTCCGACCTGGGCTAAGGAAGCCGGGTTGACGCAGGCCATCTGAACCAGCTCGCACGGCGTGCAGCCGCACATCTCACCCATCATCCGCACCGCGTCGTTCATGCCGATCGCCGATCCCGCGCGCCGGCCGGTTTCCACTACCTGAACATGCTGGCCGTGCTTGCGGCAATGCAGCCCGCTGAATTCGAAGTCGCCGTCCGGCATCCCTTTGCCCAGCATCGCGTCGGTGATCAGCACCAGCCGCTGTGAACCGAAATGTTTCCACGTCATCCGGACAACCTCGGGATCGACATGGAAGCCGTCCGCGATCAGCTCCGCCTTCATGCCTTCCTCTAAAAACGCGCCCGTGACCGTGCCGGGATCGCGGTGCAGATGCTGGCTCATCGCGTTGTATAAATGGGTGAAGCCGGCAGCCCCGGCGAGACTGGCGCGGTGAACGTCGGCGCTGGTCGCGTTGGTATGGCCGACCATCACCGTGATTCCCGCCTGCACCGCGGCCTGAATAAAGCCATCCATGCCCGCCCGCTCTGGCGCGACGGTCATCACTTTCAAGCGTCCCTGCGCCGCTTCAACCATGTCCCGCAGTTCCTTTAACGACGGATCGCGCAGGTAGCGTTCATCCATCAGCGCCTTATAATCCGGGCTTAAATACGGGCCTTCCGAATGAATGCCCAGCATCGCGGCCCCCGGCAAGTCCGCCACCGATGCCAGGCCGCGCAGAATTTCCAACAATCGTTCATGCGAAACGACCGTCAGCGAAGCCATGAACGCCGTACAGCCGTCCATCGCGACGTTGCGGCTCACCGCTTCCGCCGCCTCAGCCTTCCCGCTGATCAGATCTTCCCCGGCCGCCCCGTGGATGTGAATGTCGATCAAGCCCGGCGTCAGCATCAACCCTTCCGCGTCGATGACCTCGTCCGCGTTCTCCGCCTGCGCAGACCAATCCGCTTCCGGCATCAACGCGGCGATCTTTCCCTCCTCGACCAGCACCGCGCCGCAGGGAATCTCGCGAAACCCGTCGGCGATCACATGCGCGTTATGGATCAGCGTTTTCACAGCGTACCGCCTTCTTCCAGCAGCTTCCGGGCTTCTTCCATGATCTTGATCGACGAGGAGGTGCCGAAACGTGTCGCTCCCGCCTTCTTCATTTCCAGCAGCGCCGCTAAGGAACGGATGCCCCCGGCCGCCTTGACCTGGACGTCCTCGCCCGCTTCATGCTTCATGATAAACACGTCCTTGGCTGTCGCTCCAGCCGGACCGAAACCCGTCGAGGTCTTGATGAAGTCCGGCTTCACCTCGCGCGCAATCTGCGCCAGGCGAATGATTTCTTCCTCGCTCAGATAACATGTTTCAAAGATGACCTTGCAGATCTTGCCATATTGGTGACACAGCCGCGTGATCCGATCCATCTCCTTGCGCACAAGATCCCAGTTGCCGCTTTTCAGCTCCGTCAGGTTGACGACATAATCGATCTCGTCTGCGCCCTGGCGGATGGCATGCTCCGTTTCCAGCAGCTTGACGTTCAGTTCAGTTTGGCCCAGCGGAAAGCTGATCGCCGCTCCGACATGCACGCCGCTGCCCTTTAAGGCATGGTGGCACAACGTCACCTGACAGGAGTTGATCGCGATCATCTTGAAATGATAATCCCGGCACTCCTGGCAAACCTCCAGCACTTTCTGTTTTGTCGCGTCCGGCTTGAGTATCGTATGGTCGATCATCCCGGCCAATTCGCGCAGCTGCGCTTCCAACTTTTCTTCCATCTTCCTGTTCCTCGCTTTCTTTTCAATCTCCGTTCTGTCTGCTTTCATTATAACGAAGCGCTTTCATGAATGCCAGTATTATTCATAGATTGACTCAATTTTCAGAATAAAAAATCCCATCCTCCTGACATTGGAAAATGGGATTGTTCCTCAGCGCTGCCGCGTGATATATTCCTGGACGTTATTCGTCTTGTAGACGCAGTTGGAATTCTGATCTACGACGACCAGCGTCGGCGCTTGCATAATCGAGAAGCGTTCGCTGAGCTGCGCCTGTTCCTGGGCGTCGATCAGCTCATAGGCGATCCCGGCTTTCTCCAGCAGCCGGCCGGCCATCTTGCAATTCGGGCAGGTCTTCGTCGTAAACAACAGGACACGGCCTTCCGCGGAAGAGGACGGCACACTCTTTTCCTCGCGGCTTTCCGGCTGGACCGGGGCTTCTTTCAGCGCCTGACGGCCTTTCAGGACGGAATGACCGATATCATAGACCTTACGTTCCTTGTATTCCTGCGTCTTGCCGGC
Organism: Holdemania sp. 1001095H_141210_F2; assembly: GCF_015558105.1. Taxonomy (NCBI): domain Bacteria; kingdom Bacillati; phylum Bacillota; class Erysipelotrichia; order Erysipelotrichales; family Erysipelotrichaceae; genus Holdemania; species Holdemania sp. 1001095H_141210_F2. Next base: position 88,478 of record NZ_JADNPO010000011.1, on the reverse strand, counting down.
ATTCCAGTTCTGAACCGGCCGGTAGTAACCCGTGATCCGGCTGTAAACCTCAGTTGTACGGCCGCAGATCGGGCAGACATACTGCTCTCCCGCGATATAACCGTGGTCTTTGCAGATCGAATATGTCGGAGACAATGTATAATAAGGCAGTTTATAATTCTGGGAAATCTTGCGGACGAGGGAAGCGGCGGCTTTCCAGTCCGGCAGCTTTTCGCCTAAGAAAGCATGGAAGACGGTACCGGAAGTATACAGCGTCTGCAGCTCGTCCTGAACGTCCAGCGCCTCAAAGATATCCTCGGTATAACCAACTGGCAAATGCGAGCTGTTGGTGTAATACGGCGTGTTGCCGTCCTCCGTCGCGGTGATGATGTCGGGATACAGCTGCTTGTCATGCTTGGCCAGGCGATAGGTCGTCGATTCCGCCGGCGTGGCTTCCAGGTTATACAGATCGCCGTATTCTTCCTGGTACACGACTAACCGTTCGCGCATGTGGTTCAGCACTTCCCTGGCGAATTCCTGCGTTTCCTTATGCGTCAGATCGGCGCGCAGCCAGGCCGCGTTCAGTCCGACCTCGTTCATGCCGATCAGTCCGATCGTTGAGAAATGGTTATCAAACGATCCAAGATAGCGCTTGGTATAAGGATAAAGCCCTTCATTGAGCAGCTTGGTGATGATCTGACGCTTGACCTTCAGCGACCGCGCGGAAATATCCATTAAACGATCCAGCCGGGCATAAAAATCATCTTTGTCCTTGGCCAGGTAAGCGATCCGCGGCAGGTTGATCGTCACGACGCCAACCGAACCGGTGCTTTCGCCGCTGCCGAAAAAGCCGCCGGACTTCCGCCGCAGTTCGCGCAGATCCAGCCGCAGCCGGCAGCACATGCTGCGGACGTCGCTGGGCTGCATGTCGCTGTTGACGTAATTGGAGAAATACGGCGTGCCATACTTCGAGGTCATCTCAAACAACAATTTATTATTTTCCGTGTCCGACCAGTCGAAATCTTTCGTGATCGAATACGTCGGGATCGGATACTGGAAGCCGCGGCCGTTGGCGTCGCCCTCGATCATAACTTCAATAAACGCCTTATTGACCAGATCCATTTCTTTCTGGCAGTCGCCATAGGTGAAATCCTGCGGCTGACCACCGATAATCGCCGGCTGCTGCGCTAAATCCGCCGGCACAACCCAATCCAGAGTGATGTTGGAAAACGGCGCCTGCGTGCCCCAGCGGCTCGGTGTGTTGACGCCATAGACAAACGACTCGACGCATTTCTTGACTTCGTCATAGCTCAGCTGATCGACCTTGACAAACGGCGCCAGATACGTATCAAACGAGGAGAACGCCTGTGCGCCCGCCCATTCGTTCTGCATGATGCCCAGGAAGTTGACCATCTGATTGCACAGCGAAGCCAGATGTTTCGCCGGTTTGGAGGTAATTTTGCCCGGTACGCCGCCTAAGCCTTCCAGAATCAGCTGCTTCAGCGACCAGCCGGCGCAGTAGCCCGTCAGCATCGAAAGATCGTGCAGATGGATATCGCCGCTGCGGTGTGCGTTGGCGATTTCCTCGTCATAGATCTCCGAAAGCCAGTAGTTGGCGGTGATCGCACCGCTGTTGTTCAGAATCAAACCGCCGACCGAATAAGTCACGGTTGAATTTTCTTTCACGCGCCAGTCCGTCGCTTTGACGTAGCTGTCGACCAGTTCTTTATAATCGAGAATCGTCGATTTCATATTGCGGATTTTTTCCCGCTGTTTGCGGTATAGAATGTATGCCTTGGCGACGTCGGAATATCCGGATTGGATCAGAATTGATTCCACGCTGTCCTGAATATCTTCCACCTGGATCAGATCGTCTTTGATTTTGCTTTCAAAATCCGCGGTTACCCGCAGCGCCAGCATATCAATCACGCTGGAATGGTATTGTTTCTGCTGAGCCTCAAAGGCTTTGGTGATCGCCAGTGAAATCTTGCTGATATCAAATTCCGTAATCATGCCGTCGCGTTTAACTACTTTATACATACGTCTCTACCTTTCTTTCCTCTATAACCCCCGGAGCTCGGTGTCCGGTACCCACGAAAGCAGAATCTTCCGAAACGCTTCCATTTCTTCTTTGGTGCAGGCGTGCAAGCCGGGCTGAATCACCCGCTCGCTGTCGACAAACTGCTGCAGAACCAGCTTGCGGGCGCCCTTGATCCACTCGCCCAGACGCCGCATATCCTCAGCGGTATGCAGCTCCTTGACTACTGTCGTTCGAAATTCATACGGAATCTTCTCCTGCATTAACAGCGCGACACTTTTTTCAACAGCCGCAAGATCCAGCTTTGTCAAACCGACCGTTTCGCTGTAGCGTTCACGGCAGTTTTTCAGGTCCATCGCCACGTAATCAATCAATCCCTCGTCGATCAGATGCTCCAGCTGATCTGGGAAACTGCCGTTGGTATCCAATTTGATCGGATAACCCAATTCCTTAATCCGGCGTAAGAAAGCTTCGATCCCCGGCTGCAGCAGCGGTTCCCCGCCGCTGATACAAATTCCTTCCAGAATTCCCTGACGGCGGGTTAAAAAGTCGAACAGTTCTTCCCTGGGAATCTGTGCCATATTCTCCGCCAGAAACACCAGATCAGAGTTCTGGCAGAACGGACAGCGGAAATTACAGCCACCGGTAAACAGCGTGCATGCGATCTTGCCGGGATAATCGAGCAGCGTCATTTTCTGAATGCCGAAAATTCCCACCCGCTGCGATTCCTGTTCTTCTTCCGCCAGATAATCTAATGCGTTGGCAACCGCCTTACTTTGCAGCTTTTCAAACAGCGCCGCTTCATCCTCGCTCATATTCTGCGTGATCTGATCCCACCACTGTTGGCGAATCAAATAGATCTGACCGATAATCTCTTTCGCTTTCGCCGTCGTTCGCAGCGTGCGCACGCGTTTATCCGTTGGACTGACCTCGATCGTGACATATCCGACTTCTTCCAGCCGCTGAACGCCTTTGGTTACGGTTCCTTTGTCATAACAGCCCAGCTGCGCCAGACCGTTCATCGTAATGCCTTCGTTCTCATAAATGAAAATTAAAAACGGAAGCTGTCCGGAACCCAGCTGATAGGCGTCCAGCACTTTATCGTAGTATTTTTGCGAACAGCGATACAAAATAGACGAGTCCGTCAACAGCCGTCCTGTCTTTTTCATCCCCTCACCTCAATTAGTTGGAAACTCAACTATTGAAATGATAGCACGTATAACCTGCTCCATCAAGCCTTGTTCTCCTGAATTTTTTATTCAGATTTCGACTGAGTTCACTCAAAAGAGCTAAGTCCTTTAACCAGGCGGATTTTGACAGGTTAGCCCCTTCTAATCTTGAAATCATTTTCAGTTTTCCATAAACCGGATTGATGACTGACATGCGTTTTCATTTTAATGATGGTTATTCCAAGCTTGAAAAGCAAAAGAAAAGCCGAGCGTATGCTCGACCTTTCCGTTAACTTTGTGATAATTACGCCTGTGTTTGTTCTTCGTCATCCTCATCTTCATGCCATTTTCTGCCTAAGTACAGCGTTACGGCATTGATCAGGAAGAAGACGACCATCAACAGCGTCCACTTATCTACCAAGACCATCGGCAGCCGCATGTTTTCGGTCAGAACGAAGACGATGACTGAGATGACAGCCGTTAAGCCCGAGATCCACTTGTAGATTCTCTTGCGCTTCAGCTGTTCCGGATCTTCTTCTTCATTCATCGCTGCGGTCTGATTCTGATCATCCTCGTCGTCATCCTCTTTCGAGTGCTTCGCGAAAATCAGGAACAGCGCCGCTAACAAGCCAAGCAAGCTGGCGATCAGGTTGATCAGAGCCCAAGAACCCTTGTGGCTGACCTGCGGCTGTTCCGGTTCTTCGATCTCTTCAACTTCCGGCGTCGGTGTTGGCGTTACTTCTCCGCCGCCTTCCGGTGTTGTCGGTTCAACAATGACTTCTTCTTCCGGTTCAGGATTATTTGGACCTGGTCCCGGAGGTACAACTGGTGCTGGCGGAACGACTGGCGCTAAGCAAGCCTGGGCTTCTTCGTTCCATTCCGTTCCTGCCGGACAGCCTGGGTTAACAGGATCCGGATCGACTGGATTTGCTGTAAAGGTAATCGTGAAAGTAATGTCCTCTGTCAGATCCAGTGCAGTCGTCGGAGCCATTGGACTCCAAGTACCACCCCGATATCCGTTATTCGGACTTGCCTTCGCAATTTGATCGTCGCTCAGATGAGCGATGCCATCAACCGCATATTCGCCTTTCTCGTTGACCTTATTCAAGGTAAACGGACCCTGGTTAGCAGTGATCGTACCATTCACCGCATTGTAGTATACGTGAATCTGATACTTATCCGGAATCTCGTCATGATTTTTATCTGCGCTGTAATAAACGTTGACAATCATTCCGTCTTCCGTGATTTCCTTGCTTTCCGCATAGGTATAAACGTAATCTTCGATGTTGATCTTATGATCCGCACCATTGATCGTTTCCCCATGCTTCGCTGTGACTTCCTTCGCTGTCCCGATTTCTTCCTTTGTATCTTCATCAACGTACTTCACTGTCGCTTGGTATTCATTAATGACGAATGTCGCTACGAATTCCGTATCTTTATTCAATGCGATTTCTGTTGTCGGTTCTTCTGGTGCCCAACTTGCCAGATGATAACCTGAATAAGGTTCAACTGTTGCGATCTGATTTTCAGCCAGATAAGCGACTCCATCCATTGCATATTCATGATTGGCATTGTATTTCGTCAATACAAATGGCCCCTGATTAGCAACAACTTTGCCGTTTACAGCGTCATACGTAACCGTGATTTGATATTTATCTGCGATTCCATCTCCTTCTTCAGGATCTTTCTCACCGATATTATCTGCATCATAGTAGAACGTGATTGTCAGATTTTCAGCTGGCATGGTTCCCGTAATATTGCCTTCTTCATCTGCCTGCAATGTCGATTCATCAACACTGTCAACTTCGATATTCGACAGAACGAAATTGCCATTTGCATTTTCTGGACCTCTTGGAGATTCAGAAATAGCAGACAGGTAATCACGTTTCTCGTCAGCTGCCGTCGTTGTCAGTTCTTCAACAACATTGTTATCAGCATCACGGTAGACATGGGAAACTTTGTAGTTATAGGAGTTGACAGCAAAGTTTGCAGTGTACGTTGCCGCTACATTCAATCCATCAACTTTTTCTGGTGTAAAGTGAGCGTTTGTGCTGACTTCTGTGCCTTCCGCATTCGTCCAATTCACGAAATGGTATCCTGCGCTTGCTGTTGCCGTCGAGCCCTGAGCTTCGCCCGTTGCCGGTGCTAAGCTTTCACTTGAACGATCCACGCTTCCACCTGTTGTTGCTGCGTAGTTGATCGTTACGTTCGCATCTTCCGCAAAGTTTGCAGTGTACGTTGCCGCTACATTCAATCCATCAACTTTTTCTGGTGTAAAGTGAGCGTCTGTGCTGACTTCTGTGCCTTCCGCATTCGTCCAATTCACGAAATGGTATCCTGCGCTTGCTGTTGCTGTCGAGCCCTGAGCTTCACCCGTTGCCGGTGCTAAGCTTTCACTTGAACGATCCACGCTTCCGCCTGTTGTTGCTGCGTAGTTGATCGTTACGTTCGCATCTTCCGCAAAGTTTGCAGTGTACGTTGCCGCTACATTCAATCCATCAACTTTTTCTGGTGTAAAGTGAGCGTCTGTGCTGACTTCTGTGCCTTCCGCATTCGTCCAATTCACGAAATGGTATCCTGCGCTTGCTGTTGCTGTCGAGCCCTGAGCTTCACCCGTTGCCGGTGCTAAGCTTTCACTTGAACGATCCACACTTCCACCTGTTGTTGCTGCGTAGTTGATCGTTATTTTTGCAGCTTCTGCATAAACGATATTAATGACATTATTTGCGGCAATATTAGTTATCTTTTCCGGTCCTGTTACAGTTCCTGGAGCAACATATCCTTTAGGTAAATACTTGCCGTTTTCATAAGGAATGGTTGTTCCTATTCTCCCAGTTCCTGTTTCAGATTTGAGTAAATTTGATTCATCTGTCGAATCTTTGTAATAATTCACAGTATAACCAACATTGCGTTTTACATAATTAAATGTAACAACATTTTCTGTTTCGTTATCAGAAACAACTAATGTTTTTCGAGCAGTCTCTCCATCAGCAAGAATATAATCATTAATTGAAGGGGCATCAATTACTACTGCAGCACGATCTGTTTTGTTATCTCCGTTACGAATTAACTCAACTGGTTTTTCAGGATCACTTACATCCATCGCAATGATCGTATATCCTCTTTCTTTTGCCTGAGAGTAATAGAATATAATTTCATTATCTGTCTGTTTTAAAGTTAAGCTTTGACTTGACAATAAAGGAATATAATTTTCAATACTCTTTGCAAAAACAGTAATTGTTTTACCTACTCTTTGATTATCAACTTTTATCGAATCAGCAAGTTCCGTATCAGTACCTTCTAATAAATAACGAATATTATAAGAGGTATAATTCTTAGCCTGCCAATGAGCATAAAGTGTGATGTTATCTTTTATTGGTGTCCCAAAATCATACTTAACCAAAGTGTCAGATTTGATTGACCAACCTAAGAAAGTATATCCATCACGTTCTGGAGTATCAGGAATTTTGACAGGAGTATTATAATTAGCATTTACAGCAAAACCTGTTCCGCCTTCATAATTCACGTCAAATTCAACTTGATAAGTTTTAACTGTCCACCCTGCATACAATACTGTATTATGAGCTGGCATTTTATCTTTATCAAAATTAACTTTTTCTTGAGCTCCTGGATCATAATACCAGCCTGTGAACTCATAGCCTTCTTTAACTGGTTGTTTTACCGGAACTTTAAGGATACTTTCAAATTTTTTAGTTTCTGGTGATGGAATATCAGATCCGCCATTTGCATTATAACTTAGAGTATAGTTATTTCTTGTATAATACAATGTTTTATATCGCGTATCCATTCTTTCATAAGAGAAACCTTCTATTTGAATAATATCTCCCTCATTTATAGTCCAACCATCAGGTAATACCCCTTCCATATAAGTGGAATAGCCGCTACCAGATAAGTTCTGTGTTAGGTATTTAATCTTCGTTGTATTAACTTTATTACCATAACGCGATAAGTTTTCAGCGGGCATGGTTTTCATTGCACCTACACTCGTTTTACAACTTGATGATGTATACCACATGTATTCTTTATGATCTACATCATTCCAAACTGAAGAAACATCCGCACCATATTTTGCCGTTATAGTTAATTTGGGTTGAATTTTCCAATTAGAATACCAAGATTCTTTTACATAAAAGGTAACTGTAAAAATTTTTCTGTTTAATCTAACATTTAAAACAGTACTGCCATCTAGCGCAACTGTTTTACCAGATTCCATGTCAGGCTTTTCAAATCCAGCTTCATCTAATCCAATATCTGAAAGTTTAGTACTATCAAATGTAGGATAGTTCTTAATTTCACTGCCTACAATTGCATCATGAATGGTCTGACTATATAAGAAATCATATTCATTAGATTCTGCTTTTTCTACCCAGAAAATAACTTGATAATCAGCTTTCTGATTTGCTTTTAATGTCCAATGAGCAGTTAAAGTTATATTTTCCGTCAAACTAACAGATCCTTCAACTTTAGAATCTCCATTATACCATCCAGCAAAATCGTAGCCTGCTTTCGTCGGTACTTTCGTTGATAAATCAACTACTGTTTCGAAAGGTGCTTCCACAGCGCTGATATAGTTACCTCCATCAGAGTCAAATCGCACTGTATAATTGATTCGTGTATACTCAATTTCAACAACTGTGTTCGCCGAAATTAGAGTGTTTTCGATTACACCAGCTTCAAAGCCATTGACTTGCCGGGCAACTGCCTGAGTTTCTGTTCCAAATTTGCCATACAAAGTTTCTGACTCCGTAATAAATGAACCATCAAGTTGTATGAATTTATGATTAACAGTATACGCAGTCTCAGTAGGATGATACGTAACGGTAATCGTCAGATCTTCCGACGGCATTATTCCACTTACAAGGCTTTGACTTGCCTCATATCCTTGAATTTCTTTAGAAGTAACTTTGTATTCATTTCCAGCAATTACATCTGCATAATACGTTGCTTGCGCTGCCGTGTTCGCAATTTCTGGAGCTGCATCTTCCCCATAAACATAGTATATAGTGAGAAGATATACATCATCACCTTCAATATTTTGAATAATGGCGTTACTTGTTGGAGGAATAAATTCCGTTGGTCCTTCCGTTACCTTCGGTGTTTCCGTAACCACTGGAGTTTCCGTGGTCTTTGGCTCCTCACTCGCCTCTGGTGTTGGATCAGGAGTAATCGTCGGTGTTGGTTCCACCGTCGGATCCGGCTGTTGGTTTTCTTTAGATTTATCAATCTGAGAAGTTGTTGTGTGAGCCGTGATGTTAAGAGAATGTTCCCCCCGATTGAACGTCTGTGGATTCGCTGAATTCCACGCCGTCCAAAATCATTGAATCAATTTCAAAACCATCGTTGGCCCTTACGGTCAGAGTACCCGATGCGACTGATTTTTGTGCTGTTGCTGTCTGACCATTGACAGTAACGCTTACAGCTAAGCTCGCTTCGCTATCATTCACATCGGTCTCGTTGTTGTGTGATTCAATGCTGATTACAGAATCGACGTCAAAGCTTTCCGCTACAACCCGAATCGGCATGTCCACAAAGCAGGACATCGTCATCGCGAAGACGGTCAACATCTTTAATACTCTGTCAAACCTGTTTTTAATCTTCATTCTCGTTCCTCCCTTCTATTTTGATCATTCTTCCATTAACGCCGACCTTCTGATTTCCCGCAATCCATTCGATTTCAGTTTCGTCGTTAATGACCGTAATGATAGCGTCTTTGTGGATACCTGGTTCAAATTCTGTCGGCTCTGCTTTTTTCAGGACGATCGCAGTGCCTCGTTTTATTTTCAAACCGGCTTCATCCTTGTCGTATTTGATCTTGGAATGCTTGGGATTCTTATAACCCCAGGTGACTGTATAACTGCCGTCTCCATTGGAATCCACTTGATTGACAAACAAACTCAGATTCTGATTTTTTGTTTTCCAGGCTGCGGCAATCACAACGATGCCGGCGCCAAGGAAAGCAAAGAGGAGCGCAGAGTCCTGATTTCTGCGGGCAGCCCGCGGTGTTTCTTCATCGTCAATTTGTTCAGTTTCCGGCTCCGGTGTCGCAGAATCCGCTAAAATTTGTATCGGACTCATTACCAACATCGCTGCCATTAACCCAAGAACTAACTTTTTCCGCATACGCTACACCTCCAAGACATTTTCATTCTATCAGCAGGCGGTTATAAAATGGTTAGATATCTGGTTTTGCAGGGAGAAAGATTGAAAAAATAAAATAAATTAATTTCTCCTTTAGTGGATAATCAGTTATTCACGCTTGCGAAATTTTACAGTCCACGATATAACTAACTTATTATAAGAGAACAGAAACGGGGGATAACCTATGACTATCAGAATCGGAATTGACCTTGGTGGTTCCACAACAAAACTGATCGCTGTTCACCCCGGCAGTCAAATTGTGGCCGAAACGCAGCTGACCGCATTGCGCAGTCCGGTAAAACTGGATGCTGCGCTCAGTCATTTTCTGGCGTCACACTGCGGCAATCAGACGGTATCCGGAATTGCTTTAACAGGAGTCGGCAGCTCATTTATCGAAGATCGGCCAGGCTGGCTGAAAATCGACGAAATGCAGGCAGTGGGCCGGGGTGCGCAGGCTTTGGCAAAGCAGCGGGACATTCTGGCCGTCAGTATGGGCACAGGGACAGCGCTGGTTCGGGCTGATCATGAAAAGATCAGCCACATCGGCGGAACCGGCGTCGGCGGAGGAACCCTGGCGGGATTGGCGCTGCGGTTAAACGGAACTGCCGTGCTGGCCGATTTTATTGAGCTGGCCGGGTCCGGTAATTTGAAAAATGTCGATCTGAAGGTGGGCGATCTGACCCGCGATGAAACACAGTCGCTGACCGCCGATCTGACGGCCGCCAATTTGGGAAAGCTGAACTCCATCGGCAGTCCCGCAGATCAGGCAGCGGGCGTGATCAATATGATTCTGGAGACCATCGGCGTCATGGATTCTGGCTTTGCGCCGGGACACCACTCAGACGATCGTGCTGACCGGTGCTCTGACGGCTTTGCCGCAGGCCAAACCGCTTTATGAAAGAATGAGCCAGATTTACAATGTGAACTTTCTGATTCCCACACATGCCGTCTATGCCGCGGCGTTGGGCGCGGTGCTGGCAATTCCTTAACACTTCAGATTGAAAATTGTTACAGATGAAAAAGGAGAATTTTCGTTTTTTCGTCTTTCTTTTTTCAGAAAGCGCCGCCCAAACTGAATGACCCATGATAAAATGAATCTACTTGCTGAAAGGAGAAACAAAGTATGGACTTTAAAAAACTCATCGACGAAATCCCGGCCTACGATCATTTTCTGACCGTGGATGAAATGGATGCCAGCACCCTGAAGCTGGCCGAAGAATATCCGGATCTGGTCACGGTCACAAAGGAGGGGACTTCCCGCGGCGGCCATCCGATCTATTGTCTGAAGATCGGCGACGGCCCGAAGAACGCCTTTATGTTCGGTTGTCCGCATCCGAACGAACCAATGGGCGCGATGATGCTGGAATATTTCTCACGCCGCTTATGCGAGGATGAAGCGCTGCGCAGTGAACTGGGGTATACCTGGTATCTGATCAAAAGCATCGACGTCGACGGCACAAAGCTGAATGAAGGATGGTTCAAGGGACCGTTTACGATTACCAATTACGCCCGGAATTTCTTCCGTCCGGTCGGTTCGGAACAGGCAGAATGGACATTCCCGTTCACTTACAAAAATTACAGCTGGACGACGCCGATCCCGGAAACTCAGGTGCTGATGAACATCATCGACCGTGTCAAACCGGAATTCATGTACTCGCTGCACAATGCCGGCTTCGGCGGCGCATATTGGTATGTATCCGGCGATGAGCCAAGCTTATGGGACGGCTTCTACAAGGCGGCGGAAAAGCAGAATGTACCGCTGAATCTGGGCGAACCGGAAATGGTTTACGTCACCCAATACGCCCCGGCCTGCTACAAAATGACCGGCTCCAAGGATTCCTACGACTATTATGAGAAAAGCATGGAACATCCGGAAGCGATGATGAGCTGCGGCACCAGCTCCGACGATTATGCTTCGCAATACGGCACTTACACGCTGGTCGCCGAGCTGCCGTATTTCTTCTCCCGCAAAATTGTATCCGATACGATCATGCCGTTCACCCGGGCAGAAGCGGCGATCCAGGGCGAACAGGTCAAACATGATCAGATTGAACAGATCGGCAAGATCCTAAAACCGGTTAAACCATGGTTGACCGAAGATAATCCATTCCCGAAAATCGTTTTGCTTTCCGTCGATAAAAACGACGCGTCCACTCAGGCGCAGATTGATTATTATAAAAAGACGGAAGCTTACCAGCAGCCGTGCAAGGAATCGGAAGCCTTCGACTGTCTGGACATCACCCGTTTCTACACACTGTTAAGCTGGGGGCTGAGCGTCCGCGCAATCAATTACGCAATCGAGCACACCGACATTGATCCGCAGCTGGCCAAGACCGCTCTGGATCAGGCACAGGCCGGCTTTGACACTCTGGCGGCGGCACTTGAAAACGACATCGACTATTCTGTCGTTCCGATCCGCAGCCTGATCGGCGTGCAACTGGAAAGCGGCATGCTCGTGGCCGATCTCCTTCGTTCTAAATAAAGGAAAAAAGGAAAATCGTGTTTCAGATTTTCCTTTTTTATATTTTTCTTTTTTATCCACCGCTGTTTTTGCGGCGGCAGTCCCGATCAAACGTCATTGCGCCTAAGGCTGCCTGAACTCGCATCGCCGCCACACTCATTCCATTCTCACTCTTCATTGCGGGATAGAATTTCGATCCTCAGTTTTGATCAAACCTCGGGCTGGTCATGACAGAAGTAAAAAAGACGAACAAATTGAAGTTCGTCTTTTTGCGCCAATAACCATCATACCCGTGTTTAAAAGGGGTGATTTGAAACTTCCAGCTGATGATTCCCGTTGGTTGTTATTCGCTTTTCAATGTGATCGGACGACGGTTTTCGTAAGCGTTTTTAATCGCCTGGATGAAGTCGCCATGACCGTCTTTTAAGGAAATCGTCGCGCCGGTGCGGACGTCTTCCAGCATCTTCTTTTCCTCATCGCTCAATGCGCTGAATTTCGCCTTGTCCTCGTCGCTCTTGGCTTCCGCCTGCAATGGCCGGCCGTTGGCGTCGGTATACTTGGCAAACCAGTCTTCCACTTCCGCGACCGTCTTGCCGACAAACAGCTTTT
>NZ_JADNPO010000011.1:0-75966 GCF_015558105.1 Holdemania sp. 1001095H_141210_F2 | reverse complement strand
GTATACTTGGCAAACCAGTCTTCCACTTCCGCGACCGTCTTGCCGACAAACAGCTTCTCAAACACATCGGCTTCGCTCGCCCAGGTGCCGCTGTTGAGCTTATAGCTCTCGCCGCGTTCGCGCTTGGTCTTCCAGGTATCAAACTCAGCCAAGAACTGTTCCTCACTGTCGGCTGTCTTGCCTTCGACCTTGCCGTCGTGATTTTCATCGTTGTTGTATCCGCCTTGCCCCGGGAATCCGGAGAACTGCGGCATATCCGCACCGTCGTAATTCGGCGTCGCGACTTCCAGTTCATCCAGCTTCAACGATACGATCCGGCCTTCCGCATCAAACAACGCGCTGGCCACCAGCGTATTAAAGCTGTAAACCTGAACCTCCTGATCATCCTTGCCCGGTCCGACACGGCCGTTGGAAGCGACGCCCAGCCCTTCCGCCGCGGCTTCCCTGACGTCTAACGGCTGGCGCAGTTCATACGCTTTTTTCAATGCCGTAATAAAATCGCCGTGCGCATCTTTTAAAGAGATCGTCGCGCCGGTGCGGACGTCTTCCAGCATCTTCTTTTCCTCATCGCTCAACGCGCTGAATTTTGCCTTGTCCTCATCGCTCTTGGCTTCCGCCTGCAATGGCCGGCCGTTGGCATCGGTGTACTTGGCAAACCAGTCTTCCACTTCCGCGACCGTCTTACCGACAAACAGCTGTTCAAAAACATCCATCTCACTCGCCCAGGTACCGCTGTTGAGCTTATAGCTCTCGCCGCGTTCGCGCTTGGTCTTCCAGGTATCAAACTCAGCCAAGAACTGTTCCTCGCTGTCAGCTGTCTTACCTTCGACCTTGCCATCGTGATTTTCATCATAGTTATAGCCACCCTGACCCGGGAAACCGGAGAACTGCGGCATATCCGCACCGTCATAATTCGGCGTTGCAACTTCCAGCTCGTCGATATTCAGATCCAGAATCTTGCCGTCCTTATCAAATAAAGCGTTCAGCACCACTTCGTTGAAGCTGTAAACGGAGACTTCCTGATCATCCTTGCCCGGACCTAACCGGCCGTTGGATACGATCGCAAGTCCCTGATTCAGATCGGATGCCACGACTTCCTTCGGCTGTTCTTCTTTTTCCGCCTTTGCCACATACGGATAGGTCTGCGGATCCAGCGCGTTGTTGACTGCGTCTTTAATTCCCTGACTGGAGAACGTCGCTCCGCTGACATTATCGACGTCGGTGGAGTTCGCCTTGACGATCGCCTGCGGCAGCTGTTCGATCGCCTGGGAGCCGATTCCCTGCGTCTCCTGATCGCCCACCGCCTTGACGTCTGTGATCTTGCCATCTTTGCGCGTTACAGTGACGGTGATCAAACCACCGAACCCGTTGCCTTTGCCTTCCAACGTTTCGGTTTTGGCTTCCGGAGTGCTGCACGCCGCTGCGGATATCAACAGTACGGCTGCGGCCAGAAGCCGAGTCCATTTTTTCATAATTTTTCCTCCCTGTGATGTTTTTAGCATAGCATGTCAAAGCGGGGCGGGACAGCCGTCTGCTTCACACAGTATGGATTAACATAGAACTATTATGGATAAACACTAGATGAGGAAGGGTTAGATATAGGGAATAGAAGAAAGCGTTTACTTTTTTTCTTTGCGGGGACCGGGGATTTTGTAATCCAGTCTCTTTGACTTCCTTAAAAAAGCTAAAATGTGCTCGTAATCGAACAAATTTCAAATAACGTAAGAATAAATTGGCTTTTTTTCTAACAAAGGTCTATGATTAAATTATCTTGATCCCTCCGATTTTTATACAATATCTCATCTTCTGTTTTTCTGCCGTCCGGATGTCGATGGCTGTCGTTTTCCTGCATCGCCTCGCGAACCGGGCCGTTTCTGTGTTTTATAATAAGGGGGAGTTTCATTGAAAGCGTCAAAAAGCAAAGTACAGCACCGTCAGCTTGTTCTCGTTCTGTTTTTCCTCGGTGTGAATCTGATCGCCGGCAGTTTAATCGCCGTCCAGGAATCACGCCACGTTCAGCAAGTCTTAACGCATCATGGGGAGCAGGCTCAGGAAAAACTCGGCAGCGTCATGGCAGATTACACTCATTCATTCCAGTTGTTTGCGCAGCTGCTTCAGCAAACCGTAAGCGATCATCCGGATCCTGATTTCATCTGGGACCATCTGAAAACGTTGGACCGGCCGCTGGCGGCGATTGAGGGCGACACCTTCGACGGTGTTTACATGGTGTATCAGGACCGCTATCTTTACAGCTGGGATACGCCGTATTCGCAATATGAGAGCACCGGTTACCGGCCGCAGGACAGGCCCTGGTATCAGAATGCCGTCAAGGGTCAGGGCGCGATCGTCTTCACGCCACCCTACATGAGCTATGCCAACCATTATATTCTTTCGACGATCTCGCAGCTGCAGCCGGATCAGAAAACGGTCTTCGCCTACGATATCAAAATGGGCAATATCCAGCGGTTAGTCAGCGAGCTAGGCAGCTATGCGCACGAACAGCTGTTGGTCTACGACGCCAATGGCACGATTATCGGGAGTACGGAAGAAACATATCTGGGCAGCACACTGAGTCCAAACGCCGCTCTTGCCCCCGCTGCCCTGCAGCAGGCGCAGGCTGCGGTCAAAACGTTGGAAGAAGGCACTGAAGCGTGGCAGAAAGCCAAAGAACAAGCCGACGCCGCCGAAGCCTTCGCCCACTTCCGCCAACAAGGGGACGCCGGTTTCCAAAAGCTGCTCGCCCGGCCGCAGCAGGCCATGTTGATCAAGCTGGGTTCCCAACAGGTTTATGGTTATCTGAGTCCCGGGAAAGATTATCAGATCCTGATTCTGGTCCCGCTGGGCGCGATGCTCGCCGCAACCGCGCAGGTCTGGCTGCTTCCGTTCTTATTGCTGGAACTGGTGCTGGTTTACGGATTGAGCCGCATCCGCAAGGAATGGAACACCCGCGAGCTGCAGCAGGCCTACGTCGAGCTGGGCCAGACGCAGAAACGTCTGGAAATCGCCTTGAAAGCCGCGCAGAAAGCGGCGGCCATCGACGACTTGACCGGCATGATGAATTTTAAATCGTTCCGGCAGAACGTGACAGATCAGATTCAGAGCATGCAGGAAACCGACAGCGGTATTCTGATCCTGTTGGATGGCGATCACTTCAAGACGATCAATGACAATTACGGGCATCAGATGGGCGACGAGGTAATCAAGCTGGCCGCGCAGATGATCATCGGCCGTATTCGAACCGTGGACTCTGCGTCGCGTCTGCATGGCGATGAATTTGCAATCTTTATCGCGAATACGCAGGATTACACCGTTGCCGAAAAGATCGTCGGCGATATCAACGCGACGTTGATAGCAGAATCCGCCCGCCGGCACATGCCGAACATCACCTTATCCGCCGGTGCGGTGATCGCACGCCGGGGAAGCAATTACGCTCAGCTGGCGAAAACCGCGGACGCCGCCTTGTACCAAGCCAAAACAACTCACGACGGCGGCTTTGCGCACGCTTAAGACTCAGAATTTGATGTGAGACGGATGGTGCAAGTTTCCAACCAGTTTATCTGCCGCAAGCAGACAGCGAGCCGCCTGATGGTCAGGCGAATGCCTTCAAATTTCAAGACCGCCTTATATAAAGCAGATCATAAAAAACAAGTATTTTAATGAGAAGAAGGCATATCGTCTGTTTTTCATAAGAATTTAAAAAATCTCACTCGCTAAAAAACAATGCAAAAAGCGCTGAACGGCTGGAATGAACCTTGCCGCTCAGCGTTTTACTTTCCTTTCTCACCGCCAGCCTCACATGGCTGACAAAATCCTCCGCCTGTCCTTTTACGTAAAAAGAAAATTGTGAAAATTCTGAGCATCAGATCAAAAGCAGGTAGCCCGCCTCTGCCGGCTGGATCTTTTCATCGCTTAAGGTATCCCCGATTACGTTGAGATCGTTATCCAGCACCATCAGACGCCGGCCTTCCGGAACGCTCAGCGTACCATCAAAGCGATGATCCAGACGGAACGTCTGCGGCTGATCGGCAAAGCCCTGCCCTTCATAGACCGGCAGCGTGTCTGCCCGCTGATAGCGGTAGGACGCGACATCGCAGAATTCCGCCTCTTTCTGCGTGAAGAAATACGGATCGATCAGATCCCGGCTGCCGTTGCATGGGGTGCGCAGGAAACCCCGGCCATGATTTTCGTCCGCCGGTATAAAGCTGCCGTCAAAGCCGCCGCTGTACACATCACTGCCCTGCCGTCCGCTGAATGAAGCGACGAGGACGCCGTCGAAGTCCGGCAGCGCCTGCAGACGAAAACCGGTCATGATCTCCCCGATGACTAAATCCTCCGGCGTCGGATTGACAACGACATACGGATGATCCAGCCGTTGTTTCCATGTTTCGCTTAACGGGCTGAAGGCTTTCGCCTTCATTGCGACCGGATAGGTCTGACCGTTCATCCCGCTCATCAGATACAGGTCGCCCTGCGCTTCGGCAAAGAAATAATTCACCTTTTCACTGGCGATCCAGCGGCTTCCGTCATAGCGTAAGTAGGTTTCCCACGGATAGGCCTGAGCTTTTAACGGCGTGTCCTGAAAGTGAGCGATGGCGCCCCGCATCGCGACCTTGGCAATCGCGCTGGGCATCAGATACGTTCCGCTGAAGGCGTCGGAAATTGCCTGCGGAATTGCCTGTGCCCGGCGGTAAATCGAAATTCCCCGTTTTTCCAGCAGCCACTGCGCTAAAATATGCAGCGCGGCCTGCGTGACGTCGATCTTGCAGTCATGCGTTTCGCTGATTGCCAGCACGGCGTTGTACTTCGGGATGACGATCAGCTGGGAGGTAAACTGAAAGCTGTTGCCGCCCTTGCGCAGCACGCCTTCGCCCAGGTCAAAATCCGGATCGCTGAAACACACCGTATCCCAGCCTAAGCCATAAGATGGGCTTTTCTGATCCTGCGGCAGAAAGGAAACGCCCTGTTTCTTTGCCATTTCCTGCTTGGACGTTTCCGTCAGAATAGGATTTTCAGAGAGGAACAGCTTACCGAACTTGCACAAATCGATCATCGACGTCGTCAATCCGCCCGCGCCTTCGACTAACAACAGCTCGGCCGGTTTCTTCTTTTCATGGACCAACGGATATTCCGGATTGCGGTCTTCAATCGTGCGGGTTGATTCGGCGCCGATTAAAGCGGTGATGTTCTCACGCAGAAAATCGCAGTAGCGCTGATTGCTGACGCGTGCCACGACAATTTCCGCCAACGTGAAGCCGTCATTGCAGTAAACCGAATATTCGCCCGGCTGCGCTTTCAGATGACTGACCGCCAGATAGTCGAGCACTTCTTTATAATAATCCCGCTCTGTCTGCGCGGTGACGGAAAAGCCCTTCCACTGCGTTCCCGGCAGACCGCTGGCATGGTTTAACAAATGCCGCACCGTGATTTTCTTATAATCGTCATCGAGCATTTTAAAATCCGGCACATACTGAACGACCGGCGTATCCAGATCCACCAGACCCCGCTGGACTAATACCATCACCGCCGCCGTGCAGTAAATCTTCGATACCGAAGCCACGTTGTAAGTGCAGCGCGTGTCCGCCTTCACGTTTTCCGGCTGATCCTGCCAACCCAGGGCGTCCGCAGCGACCAGTTCGCCATTGACCTGCAAAGCATACGAAACCGACGTATAGTCCTTCGCCAGCGTCATGCTTAAAAAATCCGAGGTTCTTTTACTCCATTCGCAATCCATATCTTTTCACTCCTTATTTTTTTCCATTATACCGCAAACAAAAAAGAAAAGACAGGACGGACGGCATCATCAGCCGCCGGGGTTGTCCTGCCGGTTATTTCTGCAATGAAAAAGTCAGCGTTCCTGCCTTGTCGAGCATTCTTTATTTCTTCGCTCAGCCCAGCGCGACGTCGAGAATCATCATGATCAGAAAGCCAAGCATGAAGCCGAGCGTGCCAATATGAGTATGCTCGCTCAGGTGGGCTTCAGGAACCAGTTCCTCGACGACGACAAAGATCATCGCCCCAGCCGCAAACGAAAGCAGCCACGGCATCAATCCGGCGATCTGCGAAGCTGCCAGCACTGTCAAAATCCCGAAGATCGGTTCGACAATCCCCGACAAGCTCCCGTACAGAAATGCTTTAAAACGGCTGAAGCCTTCCTGCCGCAGCGGCAGCGAAATCGCCGCGCCCTCGGGAAAATTCTGAATCCCGATGCCGATCGCCAGCGCCATCGCCGCCGACATCATCGCCGGATCCTGATGCTGGGCCGCCATCGCGAACGCCAGACCGACGGCCATGCCTTCGGGGATGTTGTGCAGCGTCACCGCGGAAACCAGCAACGTCGTCTTCTTCCAGCTGCTGCTCAGCCCTTCCGGCTGTTTCTCTTCCAGATGCAGATGCGGAAGCAGATGATCCAGAGCATACAGGAACACGCCGCCTGCGACAAAGCCGATCGCCGCCGGAACCCAGCCGATCAAGCCCATCGCCTCCGCCTCGCTGATCGCCGGGATTAAAAGCGACCACACCGAAGCCGCGACCATCACGCCCGCCGCGAAGCCAAGAAATCCCTTCTGGATATTCCCGCCTACCTGATTTTTGAAAAAGAAGACGACCGCCGCGCCGGCCGAAGTCAGAAGAAACGTAAATCCGGTGCCCAGGGCCGCATAAGCTATTGCATTCATCTTCACTCCTCCTTGAGTTTGTTAGATTTATTTAACTTTATGAATTCATTGTAAAGAAAGCGGCGCAGAAAGTCAATTCAGACGCTTTCCGGCTTTAATTCTTTCATCTTTCTTTCAGAGCTGAAGGTTTTATTCCCACCGGTTTCCTAAATGTGGTATCCTAATGAAAACAGAGTAGATTAAAGGAGCGATACCATGACCTCTGCCAAAACCCGTCAGTATCCTGCCGTCGACATGATGAAATTTATCTGTGCTTTCCTCGTCATCGTCGTTCACACTTATCCCTTCTATGAAGTCTGGCCGGATCTCGGCTTTGTGACAAGCAATATATTAGGAAGAATCGTCATTCCGTTTTTCTTTATTTCGGCCGGATATTTCATGCAGATCGGCCGCTGCCACAAGGATGAGAATTACTTCCGCAGCTATATCAAGCGGTTAGTCAAGCTGTATCTGATCTGGAGTGTGATTTACATCCCCTTCGGCATGCACAAGCTGGGCACCATGATGGAAATCAGCGGCGCGCTGTGGCTGGCGGCCTTGCCGATCGCGCTGTTCAACATCGGCACCTACTTTCATCTGTGGTATATGTCGGCGCTGATCTTCGCGATGGTGTTCTGTCATCTGTTTTTAAAAAAATTTTCAATGAAGGCTTTATTGATCACCGGCGGCGTGTTGTTTTTATTCGGTTTGATCGAAACCTACCACGGACTGATCACTAATGAAATCCTGCTGCAGTCAGTCAACACGTACTTTCTGTTGATGTTCACGACCCGCAACGGCCTGTTCTTCGGTGTGCTGTTTGTCGCGCTGGGCATGGCGCTGGCTGATCAGAACCGGGTAGAAGCGATCCGCCATCCGTTTGCCAAGGCGGCCGCGGCGTTTGGGCTGCTGGTGATCGAGGCGTTTACCGTGCGGCATTTTCACTGGGCGCTGGATTACAACATGTATTTCATGACAGTGCCGTTTACGTTATACTGGTTCGCGGGATTATTACGGATCCCACTGAACTGGAAACTGAACTTCAAAGCTTTGCGCGAGTCGAGCACCGTCATTTATTTTTGTCATGCGATGTTTCTGGAGCTGGGCGAAATCTTGCTGGGTTCCTTGTATTTAACCAACGGCGCGGTGCGGTTTTGCTTTGTTTTCCCCTTGACGATGATCATGACGGCGATCATCCGCAAATGGCTGCCGTTTCTGAAATAGCCCGATCCTTACAAAAGTGTTCGCGGAATGAAAGCTTTTTCCTATGACAATTTCTCTCTTTTATACTATAATGATACACGAATCTGTTAAAAAGCCTGATCTGAGCCGGAATGTAAACTTTCGCCGGATCAATTAATCTAAAAGTTCCAACAGATAGAAAGGTGGGATTGGGTGGCAAAGCGAAAGCGAAACCGCACGCGGAAAATCAAACCCTTTACGATTTTACAGAAAACATATATGATCGCCGGTGTTTTTGTCCTGGCCGGCATGATCACGGTTTACGGCTCGGCTATGATCGTGCTGAAAGGGCCGTCAGTCACCGTCAGCAACCTGCTGACGAGCACGATGATGGAAACCCGGACGTTAAAGAGTATCGCCCGGCTGTTTTTCTCGGAAGAGGAAATGGAAACGATCATGAACCGCAACTCCGTCAGCGACACGGATGAAATCACCGATTCGGAAACGGATTTCGTGATTGACGAAAGCAAGAAAGATAAAATTGAAATTATTGATATCAAGGGTCCGACCTATGAGGGGAAGCTGATGATCGTCTACGATCCTTCGCGAATCCATCTGGCGGTCAATTCCGACCTGGGCAATGGCAACGAGGGGTACTTCGTGGAGGAATACGTCAAGGCGAACGACGCGATCGCCGGCATCAACGCCGGAGGCTTCGACGATCCCAACGGTCAGGGAACCGGCGGAATTCCTTACGGCATCGTCATTCAGGACGGCGAGCTGGTCAGCGGCAGTCTGGATGATTACAATTCGGTCATCGGCTTCAATGAACAGAACAAACTGATCGTGGGCAACATGACAGGGCGGCAGGCGCTGGAATACGGCCTGCGCGACGCCGTTACTTTTAAACCGATCTTCATCGTCAACTATGTTCCGGTTGAAGTTACCGGCACCGGCGGCGGCGTGAATCCGCGCACTGTCATCGGCCAGCGGGAAGACGGCGCGGTGCTGTTGTTAGTCATCGACGGACGGCAGACGACCAGTCTGGGCGCTTCCTATTCCGACTGCATCGACATCATGACCCAATACGGCGCAATGAATGCGGCGAACCTGGACGGCGGTTCTTCGTCCGTCATGGTCTACGACGGTCAGATTATCAACAACGTGGTTTCCATGAACGGCGACCGCAAAGTGCCGACCGCCTTTATCGTGAAATAATAGGAGGGCCTCATGAGCAACAACGACGAACAAAAAAAAACCGCGGCCGCGCCGAAAAAGACAAGACCCGCAGGCAGCCAGACCGCCAAGCGGCCGGCAAAACCGGCTAAAGCGGCCGATCAGCCGGTTAAGAAAAAAAAGAAGAAAACCGAAGCCGTCCTGCATCACAGTCCCGAAGGCCATATCGGCGGGAAACAGGAAACCACCGATCTGTGGCATTTATCGGTCGAGCGGATTCGCGAAGCTTCCGAGCGTGAGCGCAGGAAGATCAATTCTTCAAACCAGCAGTTCCTCTACTTTCTGCTCAAACTGTTTTTAGCCTTGATGATTCTGGGCAGCGCGATCATGTTTCTGACGTGGAAGGTATTGGAAAACTACGAAAAAAGTACGCCCAACGGCGCGATGAGCGCTTACGTTCACCTGCTTCAGGCAAACAACTATGATAAGATTTATGAAAACTCAACCGTGATCTTCACGCAGTTCAATGAGAAAGAGCCCTATATCGAGTATCTGAAGTCGATCTATGAGGACGTCAATCTGAAAAAGGCGGTATTCTCCAAAAAGGCTTACTCCAATGATACCTTCCTCTATTACGACATGATCGTCGACAAGCAGAAAATCTCGACGCTGGAGCTGATCTACAATGAAGAGGCCCGGCAATGGAATGTGCGGACGGTCATCGACGCGCGCAATTTCTACATCGAGGTCTTCGGCGATGCGCAGGTTTATGTCAACGGAATCCGGCTGAATGAGCATTACATCAGTGAGCGCAACGTCAGCTCCGACGCCTATTCCAATTTATTCGATCTGAATCAGGCGCCGCTGGTTACCCGTTATCACATCGACAATCTGGTCACCGTCCCGGCCGTTACGACTCAGGACGATACAAAATACAGCGTCGTCAAGGACGCGCTGCAGGATCGCTTCTATATCGCCGAAAAACCGGGCGGAGCGATGGAAGAGATTATGCGGACACGCATCCGCGACACCGCGATGACCTATGCGAAGTACATTTCCGAGGACACCCGCTTCTCTGATCTGCAGCAGTATTTATACCGCCGCACAGATTATTACAAAGCGATCTCCAGCTTTGTCAACCGGTACTTCTCCACCCATGATTCGTATCGTTTCGATAACATGCATATCAGCGATCTGATCAGCTATGGCGAGGACGTCGGTTTCACCGGCACGATCTCATTCGACTACGTCGTCACGATTGAAGGCGAGAAGTCACAGACTTATTCCAACACGTATCAGATGACGTTCTTAAACGTCAGCGGCAAATGGCTTTGCAGCAATCTGGTGATCGCCAATCAAAGCCAGCCGGAAACAGAGACAGAGACGGAGATGGAGACGGAATAAGCAAAGCTCAACCATCCCAGTAAAACAATCCTCCTCATGGAAAACCGGAAATCCCGGTTTTCTTTTTTTGCTTCGCCGCACTTTATGGGAATTGTCTATTCAGAGCCTTGTTTGGCAGAGCAGGCGGCGCTGCTGCGGAGGGAACGCGCAAGCTCAGGATCAGACAAACATCCAATCACACAAAAAAAAGCGGACTCGCCGCTTTTTCAAGGGATAGACAAGATTGAAATCCTGATGTCTTATTTGATGATTTCGCCCATGGCGGAACCGGAAATCGCCGCTGCATTGGCTTCATCGGTATCAATATGCATCGCCAGCGCGTACTTTTCAGAAACGCGGACAACCGTATCGCCGAAGGTCAGGCTGCGGCCATCGGTATCAATCTTAACGGAAACGATCTGACCGTTGGTTACGCCGTACTTTTCAGCATCGGCCGGGGTCATGTGAATATGCCGCTTCGCCGCGATCACGCCTTTGGAAACCTCGATCGAGCCGGCCGGACCGATGATCGTGATGCCCTGTGTGCCTTCGATATCGCCGGATTCGCGGATCATCGCTTTCACACCGACCGTGCGCGCATCCGTCAACGACAGCTCAACCTGCGTTTCAGGACGGGTTGGTCCCAGAACGGACAGCTTCATTTCGCCGCGCTCACCCTTGATCGTTACCTTCTCATTGGAAGCGAACTGACCTGGCTGAGACAGCTCCTTCTTGACCGTTAATTTGTATCCTGGACCGAACAAAGCTTCAACGTCGGCATCGGTCAGGTGGATGTGCCGTGCGGAAACTTCAACTAATACTTTTTCTTCTGACATAATTTTACTCCCTCTTTCTTTCATGTTCATTATAGTCAATTTATGGGCCTTCGGCAATGGAATTGATTTATTTTTTAGTCAAAATTTCGCCGATGATCAGCCCGTTGGCCGCCGCCTGGGACAGCGAGCGGGTAAAGCCTGCGCCGTCGCCTAAAGCGTAAATTCCCGGACAGTCTTTGATCTCAAAGTCAACACAGTCCGGACGGGCGGAGTAATACTTGCATTCCACGCCGTACAGCAGCGTATCATAGTTTGCGGTACCCGGCGCGACTTTATCGAGCGCGTGCAGCGTTTCAATGATGTTGTCAAGCTGGCGCTTCGGCATGCACAGGCTCAGATCGCCCGGCACGGCGTTCAGCGTCGGTCTGACCGTCGACTGCTTCAAGCGTTTCTCATCCGTACGCCGGCCGCTTTCCAGATCGCCTAAGCGCTGCACGAGTACGCTGCCGCCGGAAATCTTATTCGCCAGCGACGCGACGTAGCGGGCATAATCAATCGGATCGTTAAACGGTTCAGTAAACCGGATCGTGCAGAGCAGAGCGAAGTTGGAATTGTCCGTCTTGCGGTCGAGCTCCTTGTATGCATGGCCGTTGACCGTCAGCACGCCGTCGGTATTCTCCGTAACGACCAAGCCACGCTCATTGAAGCAGAACATCCGCGTCGTATCGCCATATGCTTTCGAGCGGTACAGGATCTTCGGCTCATAAATTTTCCTGGAGAAGTGTTCCCACACCATCGCCGGCAATTCGACGCGCACGCCGATATCGACCTGATTGTTCGCGCAGGCCACGCCGTTGCGCTTGCACCAGTCCAGGAAAACCCGGCTGCCGGCCCGGCCGACCGCAAAGACCACTTTATCGCCGACGACACTGTATTGCCTGCCGCGGTGAGTAAAGAAGACCTCGTGGGTTTCCTTGTTGACATCCGTGACGGTGCACAGCGTTTCAATCTGAACGCGCTGCTTCAGATCGTCGACTAAGCGCTGCATCGTCTTCAGGTTGGCGTCCGTTCCCAAATGCTTCAGCTGCGCCTGCTGCATGTGCAGATCGTAGCGCAGGCAAAGCTGCTTTAATTCATCGTTTGGCACAAACCGTTCCTTCTGCGCCCCAAAGCGCATCAGCACCTGATCCGCCTGTTCGATATAATCCATGACCTTGGCCGGTTCCATGAAATCCGGCAGCCATCCGCCGTATTCCGTTGAAATGATATACTTGCCATCGGAAAACGCGCCGGCCCCGGCGATGCCTTCCATTACGGCGCAAGGCTCGCATTTCAGGCATTTATCCGCCTTTCCTGAAATGATCGGACACTGGCGATGCTCTAAATCCAATCCTCGCTCCAGAAGCAAAACCGACGCCTTTGGATCCCGCTCGGCAATGCGATAAGCGCACATCAGTCCGCCGATGCCGCCGCCGATGATGACGACATCATACTTGTTGTTACAATTCAACCCTCATTCCTGCCTTTCTGTTAAGACCTTTTCCCGACCTTCATTTTAGCACAAAAAAGAGGGATTCCCAATGTTTGTATGATATAATAGGACAAAATTGGAGGAAACAAAATGATTCTTGAAAAACAGCTGAAAGGAACGCGCGCCAAACGGCCGGTCATCATCTTCCTGCATGGCTTTGGAAGAAAACGGACAGGCGAGCTGGAGGCGTTTCAAAAAGCGTTTGAACATGATTACGATATTCTCATGCCCGAGCTTTTCGATCCCGAAGATCCCAGGGATTCCAACGGAATCCTGTGGGCCAACCGGGCGCTGCACGTCGTTGAGAAGGAACTGTTAAAACAACGTCAGGTCATCCTGGGCGGATTTTCGATGGGCGGCGTGATCGCCAGCTGGATCGCCTCGATGCTTCCGGTGGAAAAGCTGATTCTGGTCGCGCCAGCCTTCGATCTGATCAATCTGAAAAATACCGGAAATATTCTGGCGTCGCTGATCACGCATTTCACGCATCTGGATTCGCCGCAGGAGATCGCCAACTTCAACGGCCTGCCTGCGAATTTCTTTCAGACGCTGATCGACGTGGTCGTTCAATTCCGGCCTTATGCTTCACGGCTCACCTGCCCGGTGTTGTTAATTCATGGTTCTCAAGATGGGATTGTCTCCCCGCAGAGTTCCAAAATCGCGTTTTCACGGATGCCGGCAACGCAGAAACAGATGTTTATCATTGAAAATGGTCATCATGTGATGTTTGAGGATGAAGGCGTCTGTCAGGAAGCGCTCGCCTTGATTCAGTTGTATCTGAACGATCAGATCGTGATTCGTAAAGCGACGCCAGCGGCAGATACCGTTGTAGATTAAAATTACCCGTATGAAACATGAAATTGGTTTATCCCAGTCTTTTCTCAGGCTGCGGATAGCCAATTTCTTTTTTAACATTTATTTCGAAATTATTACATTTTTATGACATATTTCACACGAAATTCATGATTGTTTTTTATAATAATTTCATGAGGTGAACAGACATGAAATTGGATCGATCCCTTCTGCTTCGAATTTTACCCTGGGGGTTATTCGGCGCTGCTTTGTTTTTTTTCGCTGTTGTGGGCTTTTCGTCCAAGGAAGCTGCGGGCTGTGTTGTCAGCATCAGCGCTGACGGCAGCCATCTCGGCGACCTGTTGACGACCAGCGATCTGGAAATTCAGATCAATGGCCTTCCGCTCTCGCTGGATCTCTCCCAAACCGCACCGATCGTCGCGCCAGTGTCCTTAAGCTGTGAGACGGCGAACATCCTGACCTGGACGACGAGCGACCGGAATCTTCAGCTCAGCTGGAATGGTCAGAAGCTGTCGTCCCCGGCCATGATCGAAGTGGATCAGCTCAGTCCGCAGACAACCGCCACGCTGACGATCCGCAAAGGAGACTGCCAACGCAGCGTCACCATTCAAACGCTGCCGGACAGCTTTCCGACCGTGCAGTTTACGGGTCACAGCCGCAGCGAAGGGGATTTCTATGGGGATCTGATGAATGATGACGGCGATTCCTACATCTTTAAAATGGATAATGACGGACAGCTGTTGTATTACTACCGCGGATTCTATAATAAGAGCGGCTCGGTCATGAACTTTCAAAAACATGAAATTGACGGCGTTATCTATTACTCCTTCTTTGAACCAACGGCAGATGTCTCCAATCATCTGTTATACAGGGGCGTGCAAGTGGGTCACATCAACATTCTGGATAATCAATATCAGCCGGTTAAACAAGTTGAACTTCTGCCTTCCAAGGCGCTGCCATCAGGCGGAATGTGTGAAAATCATGAATTTCTGATGCTGGGAGAAAATCATTATCTGATCACCGGTTCTGTGGATCAGAATATATGGATGTCCAGTGAACGGCGGTATGTCCGGATCAAGGCGGCGCTGATTCAGGAAATTCAGGATGACGAGGTCATCTTTGAGTGGTGCAGCAGCGATTATCCGGCCTTGTTAAAACAATCTGTGGAAAACAACGACTATACCAACACGAATGATCTCTATTATGCCGCGGATTATGCGCATATCAACAGCCTGTGCGTCGACCCAAGCGACGGCCATGTGATCGCTTCGTTCCGCAATCTGGACGAGGTATTAAAGATCGACCGGAAGACCGGCGAGATTCTCTGGACTTTAGGCGGTTTGGGCGATGATTTCGGGTTAACCGAGGACCAGCGGTTCTCCCGTCAGCATTACGCCAAGCTGACGGATACGGGAACGCTGCTTCTGTTTGACAACGGCAACGCCAACGAACAGACGCGGATTCTGGAATTCAAGCTGAATGAAAAAAATCGATCCGTGACGTCGTTTCAGGAAAGGATCGTTGCGGGGAAATATTCGTTTGCGACCGGCTCGGTGATGAAGACCGAAGCGGACACCTATGTGATCGGCTGGGGCACGGGCAGTGTCCATTCCTTAATGAGCGAGATCGACTTTGAGAATCGGGAGGTCATTGCGGAGATGATTCCGGCGTATGGACAATACAGCTACCGGGTTGTGAAGTTCAAGTAGAAATGCGTTTTTACATCCACAGGAAAGAACTGGAATTCTCGTACATCGCTTCCAGTTTTTCATATTAAAAAGCCAGGCAAAGAAGTGGTTTTTTCTCTTCCTGACTTTTTTCATTTTAATCAATCAGAGCTGGCGGATAGGCTTGCAGCAGCCGCTGCAATTCCTTCTCCGTCACCGGCGTGGCTGATCCATGACGGACATCCTCATTCGGCAGCGTATATTCCGATTCTTCCAGCCAGCGCAGATCACTGTCTTCGCCCAGCGTTGAGAACTGTGCAACGTGGAAGGTTCCGTACGGGTAAT
The DNA here is from genome assembly GCF_015558105.1 of Holdemania sp. 1001095H_141210_F2. Classification (NCBI taxonomy): domain Bacteria; kingdom Bacillati; phylum Bacillota; class Erysipelotrichia; order Erysipelotrichales; family Erysipelotrichaceae; genus Holdemania; species Holdemania sp. 1001095H_141210_F2. The sequence continues at coordinate 60,440 of NZ_JADNPO010000011.1, read as the reverse complement.
AGTCTTCGTACAGGTAATATTGATCTTCACCATTGACCGGGAAGACGAACGGACCTTCCATAAACCGCAGCGGAAACAGAAATTCCTGATCGTAAGCTTCGCCGAACAGCTTGGACAGCGCGTCCGTCGACGCGTAATAAATCGTCTGCGCCGCTTTCCGTTCATCCTTATAGAACAACCAGTATTTTCCCTGCGCCTGCAGTACCGTTCCGTCAATCACGGTATAGCCCGGTTTAAAGAAATTGCCCGGATAGCTGTAATGTTCGAAATCCCGCGTCGTCACATAATACAGCGCGCTTTCATCCTTTTCCGTCGGATCAGAGAAATAAATGTAATACAGATCCTGCTGCGGGTCGTAGCTCATTTCCGGAGCCCAGGCACGGGTCCCGCTCATCTTTAAAAACGGATCCCACAGTGAAACCGGCACCAGTTGATGATCGGTAAACGTCACTAAATCCGAACTGCGCCAGAGATAAATATCCGGATTGTCAAAGCCCTCCGTTGCCAGCAGCACAAAATTTCCATCTCGATCCCGGCCGATAAACGGATCGCGGATCCGGCCATTGCCCAGCTCAGAGCTCAGCACGGCTTCCCCCTGATTCAGATCAGTCCAATGCAGCCCGTCGCGGCTGTAAGCCAGCTTGCCGCGCTCCTCGCCCAGCTCGCCGTTAAAATAGGAAAGCACATACCCGGTAAACGCGTCAAGCACGACGACATCACGTTCGATTGTTTCGCTCAGCTCTCCCTGCCGGATTGTAACCCGCAGCCGGGCGTTAACCTTTTCCGAAGCCGCGGTTTTAACAATCCGGTTTTCCTGCAGCTCAATCCCGCCGGACAGCACTGTCCATTCGAGCAGTGAACCATTTTCCGCCGCAGCCGGCAGCACATCGTTTTCGTTCATCAGCGGCTGGAAGTCGTTATTCACGGCGATCCGGTCACGCTTTAAACGCGTCTTCGGCGAATCCGCCAGCACCGCGAATTTGAAGTCCTTGGTAAAGATCTGCCCTTTATGTTCCACCTTCGCGGTGATCGTTACTTCCTGATCGCCCTGCGCCGCCGTCGGTTTCGTCAGCTTGCCTTGATCAGTAATGATCTTGGGCTTATCGCTGGACCAGCTGAAATACAGATCACGCACCGGATTCTCGGCAAACCAGAGATTGCCGGTCAGATCGTCCTGATTGCTGAAATGGAACGTATCCAGCACAGCTTTCGGATAGAAACGGTCAAACTCCGCCTGGACCTCCTCGGCGGTCCAAGCCTGGTTGATAATCTGGAAATCCTGGAACTTGCCTTCCGCCTGCGGGTCGTTGTAGATCAAACTTTTGCCAAGGATCAGCTCGTCTGTCCGCAGCTGTTTCACCTGCTTGGCCACATTGCCCGACGCAGTTTCCTCGCCGTTGAGATACAATGTGACCGTGTTGCCCTCCTGGGTCAGCACGATATGGTTATAAATGCCGGTTTCGACCGTCGCTTCCTTCTCAGAGATAACCCGGTACGCTTTGTTTCCCGACTGAATCGAATAATTCAGTCCGCAGCGCTCGCCGGTGGGATTGCCGGAAGTCGCCAGCTGCATCACATGCCGGTCGTCGCGGCCCATCGAAAGCAAGGTCGTCCACTCAAAGTTCGCTTCCGGTTTAAACCAGAACGAAATCGTAAAGCTCTTGGAACTGCGCAGAATCTGCGATTGAACCCGGTGTTCGGTCTGGGCATCCAGACGATAGCCCTGCGCGTCGATTCCCGCGGTGCTGAACAGCTCCGGATCCTCCGGCGCATAGATCTCCACCTGATCCTGAATAAACTTGGTATGACAGCCGCTCAGCAATCCCGCTAACAGACAAAAGCCGCACAGCCACTGAATCATTTTTTTCATGCCTGCACCTCTTTGTTCTTGTTCATCTTATGCCGGATTAAACGCCAGCCGCGCTGGATCAGTTTGCGGAAGGAGGCGTAGGAGAACCAGTAAACAATCGTAAAGACAACAAACACGATCAATCCCAGAGCCACGCATCCCATCAGGAAATGCAAGGTGGAGGACGTCACAAACGCCTGCTGGGTCTGCCAGCCGGCATACGCCGCAGCGCCGATCAGGATCGCTACGCCCAGCCGGGTAAACACCATCTTGTAATAGCGCAGCGGATTCAGATGAAACACTTTTTTATAGACCAGAACCGGATTGTATAAGAAATCAACGGTCCAGTTCGTCAGCATCGTCGCCGCCAGCACGCCCGCGATCCCTAACGGCTGGATCAGCACAATCGACAGGACGACCTTGGAGATCGCCAGTAAATACGCATTGTTTTTCGCGTCTTTGAACAAACCGTTGGCGTCACGGCAGATGATGATCGGCTCGCGCATCGTCATGTAGAAAATATTGATCGCAAACAGGAAGGCAATCAGAATCGTCACCGAATACTCCGGCCGCATCTTCATCCAGATCAAAACGAACCGTCCGATCACAACGAAGATGCATACGCCGATGATCGAGGCGATATACACGGCGAAGTTAAAGAACTCCGTGAAGACGCTGTAGGAATCCGCGCCGGAATCGTTGAACAGGTTGCCGAAGCTGTTGATCGGCGAGGTGATCGCGGAGTTGATGATCTTGGATACCGACTCGGTCAGATAGCTGTAAGAGCCATAGACGCTGGTCATCGTGTAGCCCATAAAAAAGGTGATCACCAGGTTGTCCGTATTGTTGGTGGCCAGCGTCGAGAGGCGCTGGATAATCGTATACTTGGCGTTTTTCTGGAACGCGTCATCATAGGGCAGTTGTTTGTTTTCCTTCAGCCACGGATAATTTTTCAAAGCGATCCGGCGGGCGATGAAGTTGGCGATGAACACCTGCAAGCCTTCGATCAAGAAGATGTAAATATACGGCAGCTTCAGCAGGATGACGCCGACCATCAGCACCATCCGCAAAATGGCAATCGTCTGGATCCAGATGTTGATTTTGTACTCCTTTTGATCGGCGATGATGACAAAATTTGGTCCCATCAGAAAATAAGACAAACCAAAAGGAACACAAAGGATTAAAAACATCGTTACCGTTTCGCCATAGCCCAGCGGCGATTCGGCGAACATCGGGAACAACAGCGCGGTCAGCGCGCCGACAACCAAGACCGCCATGCCGGTAAAACGGAACACCTTGACGGCGCCGTTATAGATCGACAGTACCCGGTCCCGGTCGTTCTCGGCCAGCGGCTTAAACAACAGCTGGCGGAAGGCCAGCGAATAGCTCAGCTCAAAGACATTCAGAAAGGTGATGACGTTCATGATCGTCAGCTGCAGACCGTTGAGGTCGCTGCCGTACAGGTCGATGAACATCCGCACCTTGATAAATCCGAAAATCGGAAGAGCGACGCTGGTGATCAGGCTCACCAAAAAATTGTAAAACGAATATTTTGTGCGCATAAGCTCCTCCTATCTTAATGAATCACGTGTTTGTAGAGCGGCAGCGTCAGACTGCCGAAGGTTTTCAAAAACAGCTGATCCTTCCAGCCTAAATTGCGGATGTAGGAATTCTTTTTCCAATTTGGGTAAAACTCCTCCATCACGGCGTCGCTCATCGCTTTCAGCTCGCTGGTCAGCGGCGAGCGCAGAAAGCGGAACATGCCGTACAGACGCAGATGCTCAATATGTAAATATTCCAGCTCATCGTGATACCGTTCGCTGAGGCCCATTTCCGCAAACTGATCGCGGACCTGCTTCATGACCGGAAAGATTTCTTTCAGCCGCTCGCTCTTGGTGACGGACATGATCGAACCTTCCCGCTGACGGTAATGAATCCGCGCCTCGTGCTGAATTCCGATCGTTTGGGATTGCGCGAAGATCGGCATCGTGACCGGGATATCCTCATACCAGGTACCCACCGGATAGCGGTAATGCTTCTGGGTGAAGAAGTCCGCGCGGTAGAGCTTGTTCCATGCGAACATCGGCGATAGAAACGCCTCCTTTATTGGGCTGTCGAAGACATGCGGATTCAGCCCCGGCATGATCCAGGACGGCTGGCCGTTTTCATAAAAATATTCGATATCGCTGACCACGACGTCCGCGCCCCGCGCCATGACTTCCGCCATTTTCGCGTAATACTCAGGATCGGCCCAGTCGTCGCTGTCAAGGAAGGCAATCCATTCGCCCTCGGCCTTGCCGATCGCGAAATTGCGGGCGTCCGACAACCCGCCGTTGGGTTTATTCAACTGCGCGAAACGATCCGGAAACCGACGCACATAGTCTTCAATAATCTGCGGGGAGGAATCGGTCGAACCATCGTTGACCACCAGCACCTGCAAGTTTTTATAGGTCTGGCCGGCTAACGAATCGAGACATTCCGGCAAGTATTTTTCCACGTTGTAAACGGGCACAATCACAGTAATTTTGGGTTCCACAGCGTTCCTCCTGTCTGATGAAATAAGTATATCATAATCGTGACTTCACAGTTCGTTTTTTTCGTTCTGCCCCCGCGCAGGCCAGCGCTGTCAGGATGCCGCCGGCGGTGATCACCAGCCCCAGCGTCAGTCCGCGGGGACGGAAAACAAGCTTGATTTCATGGGTGCCCTCACTCAGCGGCAGTTCGATGAACGTGTTCTGAAACGGCGTGACCGCCGCCGGCTGCCCGTCGATTTCCGCATGCCAGCCTTTATCATAGGGGACCGTTGTCAGCAGCCGCTGCCCCGCTTCCGCCTGAACGTGCATCGTAATCGTTGAGCCGTGAATCTGAATATCCTGTGCCGCCTGTTTCTGCAGCTTCTGTGTCCATTGCGCTAACGCCGAGATATCCAGGGAATAAACCTCGGCCCGGGTTAAGCGCAGCAGCTGATCGCGCACGACCAGCTGAATCAGGATATCCTGTCCCGGCGGATAGGCGCCCAGATACAGTGCGCCGGCGTTGATTCCGGTATGATCGTCTTGGGCATAGTTCTGATTGATCCACAGCTGAAACCATGTTTCATCCGTTTCAAAAGGCAGCTGAAGATAGAGCGGATCTTCCTCATTCAAGGACTGGGTGTAAATCGCGACCGAGGTTTCCGCCTCCGGCCGCTTCGCCACAATCAGCGGCGAGCGGCTCAATTCATCCCCATCCCACACAAACAGGTCGGGATCATCCAGCCGCGTGATCAGCGGTTCGCCGCCGCACAGCCGAATTAGCTCGTTTTGCGCGGCAATCGAATAGGTCTGAGGCACCGGCGTCTCATCATGATCGTCAATGACAAATCCCAGCGGCAGCGCGTAGGGATTTTCCAGCACCTCGAAGGTTTCAGTCTCCGCAATTTTCCGGTAATGATCGGTCTGGACCTGAACGTGAACGGCGCCTTTTTCCCGCAGCACATAGCGAATGCCCAGAAATGCGTCGAGCGCCAGCGTCGTGCCGTGATAGGTGCTGCCGAACATCCGGTGGCTGACGCCGTAATGTTCCAGGAAATCGCTGACCTTCTTATCGTAGGTTGACGAGTAATGTGAGATGCTCGGGTAGTTATAGCCCAGCCCTTCGTTTTGATTGCGCGCTGACAGATTTTCAATCCGGTAGCCCGGCTCAGACGCAAAGCTTGCCAGGGCGGTCCGCACTTCGTTTTGATAGTCCAGCACTGCCTGGGCCGAGGCATAGCCGTCATAGACGTTATCCCGATCCAGTGAAATGAATGTGGCAGCGCCCGCGAAAGTCAGCTCGGCGGCGACGGTGACCGCCAGCGCTTTCTGAAACCCCAGACACAGCAGCGCCGTGATCCCGGCGATGAACCCGGCGGCGATCAGCTTGGCCGGCAGCGTCATCGTTCCGTTCGCCACCAACAGAAGCAAGACACCAAGTGCCCCGCAGGCTAGCGACTTCTTGTCGCGCGTGTCCCACGCGTCCGCCGCCGCGGCGATCAGCCAGAACACGATCACAAAGCTGAACCGCGTTGGGAAACCATAGGGCATCGACAGAAAATGCCAGAGCTTATACAACGGCGTGAAGAACACCGACGCTGCAAAGAAAAGCAGCGTCAGACCATCGACGAGCTTCTTCCGGTTTGATCGCAGCCGCTGGAAAAATGAAGAAAAGACGAGGATCAGACACAACAATCCGGCGTAATCAAACGTGATCTCCTGCCCCAGCGTCACGGCTGGTACACCCGGAAACGCGTTGTTCAATCCGGCCAGCCGGGCGAAGCTGAAAAGCGGCAGCGCCTCCGCGGGCTGGGCAAGCCGGTTGTTAATCGCAGATAAGAAGCTGGGCATCAGCAGCCAGCCGTTGCAAGCCAGGCCGATCGCCATGCCAAGTATGCCCTTCTTCAAGACCGTCCACAATGAAACCGTGTGTTGGTCTTCACTGAAATAGCGCGCCAACGCCATCAGACAGGCAAACATCAGGCCCATGATCGCCGTGTAGTAATTGGAAAACACGCTGACCGCTACCGCCAGTGTAAACCCTCTGGCCGATTTTCCCCGCAGGATCTGTTCAACGCCGCTCAGCACCATCGGCAGCCAGACTAAACCATCCAGCCACATCAAACATTGCGAATAGGCCAGCGCTGCGCCGCTCAGTGCGTAACCCAGCGCGAACAAGCCATGAACCCGGCGCGGACCAAAACGATCCTCCAGATAGAACATCATTGTCCCGCAGCTCAGGCTCAGCTTCAGAAGGGTCGCCAGACTGACGGAAAGCAGAATGGCCTCGTTGGGCAGCAGGGCCAGAAGCAGCTGCAGCGGACTGGAGCAGTAGTAGGAAAAAATCGGGATGAAGCTGCCGCCCATGCCCGCCGCCTGCGCATAAGTCAGGCTGTTCTGCCCGGTGACGACCATATGCAGATATTTCAGATATTCGACATATTGAATGTTCAGATCGTTGATCAAAAGCGAACGGCCGCCAAACGGAACGAAGCCCAGCGCCGCGAAAATGCCGCAAAGCAGAACGGCTGCGCCCAGAAACGCGAAAAACGGCCGGCGGATGGATCTCAGTCGGCGCATTCCGTTACTCCTTAACGAAGGATTTCACCCAGCGGCGGTAAACCGGATGCGAAACCCCCGCCGTCAGAACCAGCTTATCCTTCATCCGCTCGCGGCTGCCGGTGTAGCCGAAGCGCGTCATCCCTTCCAGGATCGCAGCCCGGTGAGGCATCAGCTTTTCAACCAGCCGGTACAGAACTTCGGCATGTTCAAGCTTTTCCGCCGGTGTGCCCTTGATCCGGCGCAGCTGATAAAATGAAAATTTATAGGCTTCAAAAATCCGGTAGTAAAACAATGCCGGAACCGCAGAACAGCGCTCCGCCTGATCCAGAATCGTGGAGAACACCTGGGCGTGCGCGTCGATCACCTGCGGCTTCAAATCGGTCATCGTATTGCCGGCCCGGTCGATCAGATAATACGCCAGCGCTTTATCGGTGTAGACGACTTTCTCAGCGTTTAACAGACTGATGTAAAACAACAGGTTATCGGTATAGCCGATTTTATGCGGAAACTGAATGTTCGCCGCCAGGGATCGCCGGTACAGCTTGGCGTGCGGCGAGGGATCCACAAAGAACAGATTCTCAAATTCCGGCGTGCCCTTTACATACCCCTGGCCCGGCTGCAGCGTCGCAAATTTCGTGTTGTACGCTGGATCGTATTTCTGTTCGTCGCTGTCGGAATAAATGAAATTCTTAGCGCCGATCACCAGATCCGCCTGGTTGGCATCCGCCAAGCCGACCAGGGTTTCCAGCGCGTCGTCCGCTAAGTAATCATCCGGATCGCAAACGAGGAAATATTCTGAATCCAACCGCGCGATCGCCATTTCCAAAACGGAACCATAGCCGCCGTTTTCCTTGCGGATGGCGACGACTTTCTCCGGATACGCCGCAGCGTAGCGGTCGATAATCGGCTGTTCGTTTTTCGGTGATCCGTCGTTGACGGCATAGATCACATAGTCGGAATAGGTTTGCCGCAGCAAGGAATCCAGACACTTGGCGACGTATTCCTCAACATTGTAAATCGGCACGATAATCGTAACTTTACTCATGGTCAGTTTCTCCTTTACTTCACGATCCAGCTTTACCGGCGGATCCAATTGCGGGTGCGCAGATAGCCCTTCAGCACTTGCGGACGCATGTAGATCCAGTCGTTTTTCTGGCGGTTGATCGGGTATTTACATTCCGGATAGTCCGGAAAATTCTTGTGAATGAACGCGAAACACGCGTCGATGTATTCGTTGACCAGCTTCCGGTCTTTGACCGTGCGGGTCTTCTTCAGGTTTTCGATGATGTTGACGCAGGCCAGATACTTCAGTTCTTCATAATATTGGTCGTAGACGCCTTCCTGCCGGTAGTAATTCATCGTTTCCTCAGCCATCGTCAGAATGTGATAGGCCTTCTGATTAAAGGATTGGGTGATATTGCCCGGGCGGTCGGCGAGGTAGTCGTACAACGGCTCATTGACAAACGCGATCGATTTGGCTTTCAACAGGAGCTTATAAGTTGTCCCCAGATCCTCGTACAGATAACCGAACGGGTAAGTGATGCCGTTGTCCTTAAACAGCGAGCGCCGGTACATCTTGTTCCAGGCGGCGTTAAGGATGCGCGTGATCATTTCGGGATTTTCTTTCAGCGTATAGACGCGGTCGCCGGAATAGCGGTTGGCAATCACTTCCTTGGTCTGCGTTTTCATAAAATATTGATAAACATCGAAAATCACGAGATCCGCGCCGGTATCATCCAGCTTCGCCGCCGCTTTTTCAAGCGCCTGCGGTTCAAGGAAATCATCAGAATCCACAAACAGGATATACGGCGACGTGGCAAATTTCATGCCATAGTTGCGCGCGTCGGACAATCCGCCGTTAGGTTTTTCCAGCACCTGAATCCGCGGATCACGGTTCTTATAGATGTAGAGCAGTTCATTGGAATGATCGGTCGATCCATCGTCGACGCACAGAATCTCAATCTCCTCAAGCGTCTGATGAATTAAGGAATCCAGGCATTTTTCCAGATAATCTTCGACGTTATAAACCGGAACGACAACGCTGACTTTACTCATGGGCGGCTTCTCCTTTGCGATGGTTTAACACTTTGCGGATCAGATTCATATGGAAATCATCCTTCATCAGCGTCAGCAGGCCAAAATACACGATCACGCCGGCGGCGATCTGAATGAGATTGGTCGTAAAGCGCGGCCCCATCGCTTCCCCGATGAAATGAACGGGAAGCATCATGACGAGCGAAGCGATGACATACTTCGTCACTTCTCTTACGCGAAAGCCCAGATCCAATTGCCCCCGGATCGACAGCCATTGCGTGAACGTCACCATAAACTCGGCGATGACTGATCCGGTGATCGCGCCGAAAGCACCGAACTTCGGCATCAGTAAGGCATTCAGGCAGAAATTCGTCAAAGCGCCAAGGATCACCGAGCGGGTATATTCCTTCGTCCGGCCGATTGGCAGAAGGTATTGCGTACCAAAGACGTTGCTGAGGGAAATAAACAGGATGATCGGCGTTGTAAAGATGATCAGCGGCGTCACGATCTGATAAGTGTCGTCGAGGAACCAACCGATAAAATAAGGAATCAGCGAGATGATTCCGGCGATCATCGGAATAGCCAGATACAACGCCATCCTTAACGTCGTGCGCAAAAACCGCAGCACTTCCTCATCCTGCCCCTTGGCATGGATGTTGGCAATCCGCGGCAGCATGACGCTGCCGATCGACGTGATGAAAAACAGGAACATCTTAATGAACCGCTGAGCCTGGTTATAGAAGCTGACGTGACTGACGTCGGCGTATAAGTAGCCTAACATCGAAACATCCAGCATCGTATAAACGCTGGTCGCGATCTGCGGGATGAAAAGCATGAGATTGGGTTTGAAATGCTTGAGCACATCCTTGAAATGGATCGGCGTCCACTTGACATATTGCTTCAGCTGGGTCCACATGATCAGCTGGCCCAGTACGCCGGAGCCGGCATTGATCACGATGAACAGCGCCAGATCAGAAGGTTTCTTTACGAACGCAAAGATCAGGATAATCCCCAGGATCTTGATGATCATGTTGCGGATCGAAGCCGTTTTGAAATCCTCGACGCCATAGAAAAACCAGGTGATATCCAGGGCGACTGACAACAGCGAAATCGTCTGGATCGTCGCGTACAGGCGCACGCTGTCCTGCACGGTAAACAAGTAGAGGAAATAAACGAGCGTGGAAGCGCACATGCTTAAAAACTGCATTGTAAAGATCTCAAAGAACGTCTTTGACATCTTAGTCTGATCATCGCGGACACGCGCGATCTCCCGGTTGCCGTAGATCGAAACGCCCATGATTCCAAACAGCACGAACCACTGAACATTGCTGCCGGTCCAGTCGCTGATGCCCAGCATCGTCGCGCCCAGCGTCCGGGTCACATACGGCACCGTAATCATCGGCGCCAAAACGACTAACAGTTGATATAAAATATTATAGAAATAGTTTTGCAGTATCTTTTTATCCATAAAATCACCTTTATTTAGTATAGCATGAATAGAAGAAAACTGCGAATTGTTAACGCAGTTTCCCTGTTTCTTGTTTTTTTCCAAACCTTTGGATGAGGAGATCGATCACGCATCAAGACAGGCCAATGCTGCCTGAGATCTCGTTCAGCGAATCTGTTTCATCGCCTATCCCCGAGAAGATTCGTGCTCAACGCTTTCGTTCAGCGAATTTCCGTCACCCGTTCTTTCTTTGCTAAGAGTGCGAGGTTTCGTTTAATTTGTTGAACATTTGTAAGGCTTTCGCAACGATCGCGTCCATGTTGTAGTATTGATATTCTGCCAAACGGCCTAAGAGATGAAGATTGTCGATCCCGCGGATCAGCTCGCAATACGCCTGATACTGACGGCGGCATTCTTCTTTGGCGATCGGGTAGTACGGGATGTTCCCGGTTTCCCCATCGTGATGGTAAGTCAGCGGGTATTCGACAGCGATGGTCGTCGCTTCCGGCTGCTGATCCGCCTGCATCAGGAGTTTGTATTCCGTGATGCGGGTAAACGCGTTCTGCTGGGCCGGGGTCGGATAGTTGACAGTCGCCGCTTCCTGGTAGGTATGCGGATGGCTCTGAATATCGAATTCCAGCGAACGGTATGGCAGCTCGCCTAACGGATAGTCAAGCAGATCGTCGATCGCACCGGTGAAGATCACCGGCCCCTGGAAGACTTCGCCTTCAAACAGAATCTGCTTGTTTTCCAAATCGACCTTCAGACATGACTTCGCGTCAGTCTTCAGGCGGACTTCGATCTTTTCGTTTTTCAGCATGTTTTCAAAGATTCCGGTAAATCCATGCGCCGGCATCATCTGGTAGGTATCCTGGAAATAGCGGTCGTCATAGGAGATATGAACCGGCACGCGGCCGGTGACCGCCGGATCGATTTCTTCCGGCGTCTGTCCCCATTGTTTCATCGTGTAGTATTTGAAGACATGTTCGTAGATGTATTCCGCCAGTTCGTTAATTTCCGGATTGGCATTGGCGCGCAGCTGCAGGATCGGCACCTTCTTTTCCATCCCATATTCGTTGATCAGCAATGTTTTTAAACGCTCAGCTTTTTCTTTGGGGAACGAGCGTTCAATCGTTGTCAGATTGAATGGAATCGGTGCAACGACGCCGTTGATGTGGCCGAGTACGCGATGCTGATAAGGATACCAGTCTGTAAACTGGGAGAGGTAATCAACGACCTCGCGGGAATGGGTATGGAAGATATGCGGGCCGTATTCGTGACGGCGCACGCCGTTTTCATCGATATAGTCGTACATGTTGCCGCCGACATGGGCGCGTTTTTCCAGGACAAGCACACGCTTGCCCGCGACATGGGCAAAGCGTTCCGCGATGACGCTGCCGGCAAAGCCCGCGCCGATAACAATAACTTCTGGTTTCATTCCGATCTCCTTTTACGGTCTGTCCTTATACATGGTTTTGTAGTAGTTCTGATAGTCGCCCTGCAGGATGTGCTCCCACCAGTCGCGGTGCGTCAGATACCAGTCGATGGTCTGCGGAATACCGGTCTCAAACGTATATTTAGGTTTCCAGCCGAGTTCCGTTTCAATTTTAGTCGGATCCATCGCATAGCGCAGATCATGACCCGGGCGGTCCTTGACGAAGTGGATCAGTGATTCCGGCTTATTCAAAGCGGCGAGAATCGTCTTCACAACTTCCAGATTGGTCTTTTCATTGTGGCCGCCGATGTTGTAGACTTCGCCTTCGCGGCCTTTGCGCAGAATCAGATCAATCGCCGTGCAGTGATCGTAGACGTGCAGCCAGTCGCGCACGTTCATCCCATCGCCATACACCGGCAGACTTTCATCGGCCAGCGCACGGCTGATCATCAGAGGAATCAGCTTTTCCGGGAAGTGATAAGGGCCATAGTTATTCGAGCAGCGGGAAATCGTTACCGGCAGCTTAAATGTGCGGTGATAGGCCTGAACTAACAGATCGGCGCCGGCCTTGGCCGCACTGTAAGGGCTCGAGGTATGGATCGGCGTTTCTTCGGTGAAGAACAGATCCGGACGGTCTAACGGCAGATCGCCGTAGACTTCGTCGGTCGAGACCTGATGGTAGCGCTGGATGCCGTATTTGCGGCAGGCGTCCATCAAGACCTGAGTGCCGAGAATATTGGTCGTGATGAAGACCTCTGGATCCTCTACAGAACGGTCGACATGAGTTTCCGCGGCAAAGTTAACGACCATGTCGAATTTTTCTTCGGCAAACAAGTGATCAATCAACTCGCGGTCGCGGATATCGCCTTTAACAAATTTAAAATTCGGCTTTTCCATGATCGGCTCCAGGGTTTCCAGATTGCCGGCGTAGGTCAGAAGGTCTAATACGACGATCTGGTCTTCCGGATAGGTATTGACCATGTAGTGAGCGAAATTGCCGCCGATAAACCCGGCTCCGCCTGTGACTAAAAACTTCATTTACGAATTCCCCCTTGTTCTTTTTTTATCCGTTTGATTTCTTTGGCAATGCCTTCCTGAATCGTCGTCTGAATTGTGAAGCCGGTCAGACGTTTCAGTTTTTCAATATTGAGGACAATCTGATCGACAACCGGGACTTCGCTGTTGACATGCCGGATCTCGATCACCTGGCCGGTTTTTTCCTGCACTTCATCCAGGATCTCCGTCAGGCTGGTCGCTGTTTGCGAAGCGACGTTGACGATTTCATTCTGGATTTGATGTTCAAGAAGCAGCTGGATCGCCCGGGCAAAGTCTTCGATATAAATGTAATCGCGGCTGCTGTGCGGAGAAGCCCACATTTCAAAGGCTTCGTGGCTCAGCGCTTTTTCGATCAGGATTGGGATAACGCCTTGTTTCTTATCCGTCGTCTGATGCCCGCCGTAAGGGTTAGCGAGACGCAGGATCAGATAAGGCAGACCGGATTGGCGGATTACCTGTTCGCAGCGGGTCTTGCTTCGGGCGTAAAGGGTGATCGGATGCAGCGATGCGTCTTCGCAGATCGGTTCTGCGGCATTGCCGTAGACCGTGCCCCCCGATGACATGAAGATGAACAGCCGCGCGCCGCGCTGCTTCAACTGACATAACAGAAATTCGTATTTATCTTCAACTCCGCGGAGTGTTTTTTCCTCATCCTCACTGCGGGCGTTGTTGGCAAGCAGTGAAATGGTATCGATGACGACGACGTCTTCAAAATCGACTTGATCGAGATCTTTAGCCGAAAAGGCGTTGATTTCTTTAAAGTTGGAACACAGCGGCGTGTAGGGACTGGGTAACCCGATGATTTCGGTTTCTGCTTTCTGACTCAGCAGAGAAGCGAGATTGTAGCCTAAATAGCCGCAGCCTAATAGTATGATTTTCATTGCGACTCCTTTATTTGTTGTAGCTGGTGACAAAATTGCCGGAAGCGACCGTTCTTAAATGTTCGCCATAGGGGGATTTCCCATAAGAAGCAGCGGAAGCCAACAGTTGTTCGGTGTCAATCCAGTGATTGTAGAAAGCGATTTCTTCAGGAACTGAGATCTTGATTCCCTGAACTTCCTCGATGGTTTTGACAAAGTCGCTGGCCTGGGCGAGCGAACTGATCGTCCCGGTATCCAGCCAGGCAAAGCCGCGGCCAAAAACGACGCAGTCAATTTCGCCTTTTTCCAGATAGACTTTATTCAGATCGGTAATTTCGTATTCGCCGCGGGCTGAAGGCTTCAGGTTCTTGGCGTATTCAACGACGCGGTTGTCGTAGAAATACAGGCCGACGACGGCATAATTGGATTTTGGGGTTTCCGGTTTTTCTTCCAGAGAAAGGACTTTGCCTGTTTTATCGAATTCAACGACGCCGAATCGTTCAGGATCCGGGACGTATTGTCCGAAGATCGTTGCGCGGCCTTTGTTATTTTTGGCTCTTTCCAGCATCTCGCTGAAGTGGTTGCCATGGAATATATTATCTCCCAAAATCAGGCAGACATCCTCATCGCCGATAAATTCTTCGCCTAGAACGAAAGCTTGCGCCAAACCGTCGGGCGATGGCTGAACTTTATAAGACAGCTGAATGCCAAACTGACTTCCGTCGCCCAGCAGGCGTTCGAAATTCGGCAGATCCTGGGGTGTGGAAATGATCAGGATATCGCGGATTCCTGCCAGCATCAGCGTCGACAGGGGATAATAGATCATCGGTTTATCATAGACGGGCAACAGTTGTTTGGATGTGACTTTCGTCAGGGGATACAAACGGGTGCCGCTGCCTCCTGCAAGAATAATTCCTTTCATGGATTTCCTCCCAAACTCTTTAATTCCTCATTTATTTTATCATAGTTAAGCATTGAATGCCATTCATTCAGTGAATTCTAAAAGTAGTTCAGCGATTCACTTTCGGTGACGCATAAAGAAAAGAAGACCGAATACATCAGCCTTCTTTTGATTTAATTACTTAAACAGTTTTGAGAATAGATTGAAGAATCGGTTCGGGAAAATAAACCCCGTAGCCTGCGTGTCTGGACTTTGAGGCTGTTCTCCACCTTCATTATTTCCGCCTTCTCCACCTTCAGATCCGCCAGAAGTATCTGTTGTTGGATCTGGAGAAGCTTCACAATCCGTTCTCTTTGGAATCACATCTTGTTTTGTTTGACCACAGGTACAAGTGTAGTTAATATAACCGTCCGCATCACAAGTGGCATCCTGCCGCCCAGTTTCCGTCCACGCATGTTCATGTGCTTTACAACTATCTCCCGATAATTGTGCAATAACTTCGGTTTCTGTGTGTTCAGGATCTTGTGTGCATACTCGATGTTTTTTACCCGGAGCGTCACAAGTTGCCTCTTGATCAATGATCCATTCTCCCCAAGTATGTTCATGAGGCTTATTCGTTGGATCCGTCGTCGGCTTAGTTGTAGGATCAGTAGTTGGCGTTGTTGTCGGGGTTATTGTTGGAGTTACTGTAGGAGTTACCGTAGGTGTCGCTGTCGGATTCGCAATACATCCTGCGCCTCCGGTATTCAAATCAGAATCATTTTTAGCATAATATCCACTCTCACAGACACAGGCATTTTTACCCGAATCATAGTAGGAGTTCGCAGGACAATTTTTCGTTGCGCCTTCATGCGTAATAACGCTGACCGTAATTTCCGTCACATTTTCCGTTTTAATACCTGCACGAACGCTTTGAGCGACTACCGTATTTTCAGGATAAGAATCTATATAGCCCTCTTCACCTTGATGGATCTTAGTGACATTGACTGTAATCCCTCGGGTAGAAGCCCAAGCTTGAACGTCTGATAATAGCTTTCCACTAAAGTTAATCACAGTATCCGGTGCTTCATCGTGAATAATCGGTTCAGAATAAGTTTCATTGGATAACGTCGGTGCAGTGAAGACCCAGTTGGCACTAAACGAAATGACTTTCGGTGCGTCGATTTTAGAATCCAAGTTGATATTTCTCAGAATCGCATTGCGGTTATCCGTAATTGATCCCTGATATACACGATAAATATACAGATTCAGCTGCATGCTTTCATTCCATTTTGAAGATCCATAACCAGTTACGCGGGATCCCACCATGTTAATGACATTTGCGTTCTTGACATAGCTGCGGTTCATTTTCTTAATTGAATAATTAAACAAACTGATCAATTGATCAACGCTGAAGTTCGTTGAAACATTTTCTCCGGCAGCATCCAGAACATTTAACGCTTTGTTAACGTCTGTCAATTTCAGAGCTTCCGTTAAAATTGCTTCAATAACCTGCTGCTGATTGGCCTGACGCTGGAAATCACCATTGGCATACAAATGACGTTCACGCGCATAGGCCAGCGCCTGCTCACCGTTTAACCGGTTGGTTCCAGCTGGAACCCAAACCGTCATCTTACCGCGGGCATCGGATTTCTGACCTACAAATTCATAAGGGTTCGTAATGATGATCCCGCCCAAAGCGTCAACCATTTTAACGATGCCGGTAAAGTTGCTTTCAAAATAGAAATCAATATCCACATCCATTAAATCTTCAACTGTATCAATTGTGCACTGACGGCTGCGGACACGAGCATGTGTGATCTTATCTTCTGATTTTCCTGCATAACAGGCAATCGGCACATAGCTGTCACGAGCAATCGAAGTCAAAGTTACCTGCATGCTGATCGGATTGAAAGAAGCCAGCATTAAGGCATCTGATCGTTGTTCGTCCGTACCGATAATCAGAACCGTAAAAGGTTCGGTCGTAATATCTTTATCAGAACCTGATTCTGTAGTTACCGTAATATTCTTATCAAACGTCAAAATTGATTTCGTATTCTCTAAATATTCGCTGTAACCATCATTGACCTCAAACATCGCGACATAGTTGCTTGGCAGCGCCGCCGCGTCAATTTCTCCGCCGAACAGACCCATCAACATACTGTTGTAATCGTCATATTCATGATAAGTGACATTGATCTTTTTCGCTTCTAATTCTTTCTTAGGAAGAATATAGCCGACTTGTTCTTCCGTATTCGATAAGATACCGAAGGTCTTGCCTTCAAGATCATTAATATCATTGACCGCGAAATTTCCATTTTCACTGTAAACAACAAAGGAAACTTCAACTTTCTCACTGGTCGTCCCGGTGTTGATAATCTTATCAATATTTTTGTTTACCCGGGTCGTAATATAAGTTAATGCTCCGCCGGATAAAAACGCAATCACCAAGACACCGATCGTCACATAGAGAATACTCTTTTTCATCGCATAGGCGTTGTAAGCAATTAAGCCATTTAATACCAGCAGAATTACCAGAATCACAACGTTAATGAGGACGAAGATCGACTTGCTGAAGTTACTGTAACGCGTAATGTTGAGGATGCCTAAGACCATCAAAATATCAGTCAGAATCGCTATGGCAGCCAGAACGAAGTTCATGTTGGAAAGTTTACGTTTACTCATTTTATTCTGTTTCGTCATAGCCAACCTCCTTAATCATAATGGTCGAAGAACTGTGCGATTTCATAACGTCCATCGTTGTCTACGACTGTGAAATACCCTGTTTTCTGGAAACTATTAACATCAATTTTTGAACTTGATTTGTAGTTCCAGGTAGCCTCGATATAATACGCTTTATAAGTTTCCCCGGAATAGTGTTCAAAATCTGCTGCATAATCGGCCTTCGTCGTTATATCCGTCACTTCTAACAAATTCTCACGGCCATACTGGCTGATATATAAATCCAGGTCCTTGTAGAATTCCCAGCGTGATTGTTCCTGAAAGCTGGTAAACATTGGCCCATAAATATATTGCAGACCTCCGACTTCATAATTACCATCTTTGTTTGTCCAAGTAAAATAATCAGCAATAAAATTACGAACAACCGCTTCACTGATCGCCAGCGGATCATCGCCTTTTAAGGCCTCTGTCAATTTTTTGAACTCATCCTGCTGAAACTGTGTTGGATTATTTCCGATGACGTATTGGTCATTCTTCATCGACGAGGTATTCGTCTTTTCAACGACCTCGCCGCTTCCCGCGGATTTCTTTAACGAAATCCTGACTATATTGAAGCCCATAACCGCAACGACGACTAAGGAAGCCGCCAACATCATATAAATAATCTGTTTATTTTTCTTTGCGCGTTTTGCTTTTGCTTTATCCTGCTTACTCACTAACATTCCTCCTTTTATTACTCGTATTTTTTACGGACGATATATTTCGGACGTTTTTTGGTCTCCATGTATGTTTTCGACAGGTATTCGCCGATAATGCCTAAGCTTAACAGCTGAATTCCTCCCAAAAACAGAATGATGACGACCATCGATGGATAACCAGCAACCGGATCGCCTACGATCAAGGCCTTCCCAAAAACAAAGATCATATAAAGGAAAGCGATGATAGAAACGAAGATTCCTGAAATCGTCGCCATTCGCAGCGGGGCAACAGTAAAGGCGACAATGCCTTCAATCGCGTAAGCGAATAACTTCCAGAACGACCAGCTCGTTTCCCCGGCGACACGCTCCACATTCTCATACTCCAAATAAACCGTTTTATAGCCAACCCAGGCAAAGATGCCTTTGGAGAACCGGTGATATTCCTGAAGTGAAAGAACGCTGTCGACAACCTCGCGGGTCATCAGCCGGAAATCCCGCGCACCATCAACAATTTCGACCTCGGTAAATTTATTGATCAGTTTATAAAACTGCCGTGCAAAGAAGGAACGAATTTTCGGTTCCCCTTTTCGCGTAACCCGGCGGGTACCTACAATGTCCACATGCTGCTGATTCATGGCTTCAAACATCTTTGGCAAATATTCTGGCGGATCCTGTAAATCAGCATCCATGACCGTGACGTAATTACCTGTCGCATTTTCCAATCCCGCTAACAGGCCGCCCTCTTTGCCAAAATTCCGGCTGAAGTCAATGACCTTGACAATACCCGGATGCGCGTCATGGAGCTTCACTAATTCTTCTAAGGTATTATCGCGGGAACCATCGTTGACAAAAATAATTTCATAATCCATGTTCATGGCATCCACTACTTTTGTTGTTTCGCGGTAAAAGATGTTCACCGTTTCCTGTTCGTTATAACAAGGAACTACGATTGAAAGCTTATCCATATCTAACCTCCGCAAATTCACCATTTAATTATAAAGGAGAAATTCAAGAAGTACAAATACTTTCCTAAATTGTCATGATTCCTTAATATTTTAAATTCAGTGATCTTATTTTTTAAATCTGTGAAATAGTTCGGAATAAAGCATAATATTCCAATTGCTTACGGTTTTGAAATAACGATTTTTCATCCCGCCCAGCGACGTCAGATACGGGTTCTTCTTCCACTGAGGGAAGCTTTGATTCAACCGTTCCCACCCCATCTGAATCGTCGTTTTCCGATCCTGCCGATCCGCAATCTTCGTGCTTCTTAAGAAAGAGTTCCCTAAAAAGAACTTAATATGCAGATATTCCAGTTCATCATGATATTCCTGATCCCATCCCTGGGCCTTAAAATAATCCGTAATGATTTCAAAAACATGAATCATATCCTTCACTTCATGATTGTTCGTATGCGTAATTGAATTTCCCAATTGGATATAACTGACAAAAGCTTCGTCCACAAAGGCTAATTTTCTTACATGCGGCGCTAAGCAATAAAGAAAACACGCATCTTCATAGCGATATCCCGTCGGAAACTGCAAGCCGGTTTCCCGGACAAAATCAGTGCGGTAAATTTTATTCCAAAGCGTGGCAAATAAATGAATCATCATTTCTTTTCCCGGAGCGTACGGACCTTCCTTTTCCAGCCGCTTCTGTTCGCCATAGACCCAATTAAAATTGGAAACAACGACATCCGCATTCTCTTTCTCTGCCGCCGCGACCATCTTCTCAAACATATCCAGTTCTGTAAAGTCATCACTGTCGAGAAAGCCAAAATACTCTCCCTGCACCTGCGCTAAACCAAAATTGCGAGTATCTGCAATCCCGCCGTTGGGTTTCTTAAATGAACGAATTTGCGGATACCGCGCGGCATAGTCATCAATAATTTGTTGACTGTTATCTTTTGTTCCATCGTTAATCACGATGATTTCCATATTTTTGAGCGTCTGATTCACTAAGGAATCAAGACACCGGGGCAGATATTTTTCAACGTTATATACCGGTACAATCACACTGAGAATGGGTTTCATTTTCCACCGCCTGCCTTTCTGATCAATCCTTTAATTTTCATTCTGTTTGTTTAACCTATTATACCATCACCGTAGGTTTACAACAATAGACCTGTTAAAATTTTCATTGAAATAAAAGCCATGGTTTCCCATGGCGATCAATTTTTCTGTTCTTTCGGTCGCATGACAAGATCCAATAAAACGCCCATCAGCAAAGCCATAAACGAAGACGTCAGAAACTGATCGATCGTATGTCCGCTGATATAGGAAGACACTAACCCGCAGCTCAGCGCCATTGCGTAGACTAAAACATCCAGCCGGAGCATCTTTTTCCATCGAAGCAGAACGATAATGGCGCCGAAGCAGGTCACCAGCAGCCATGGCAAAACCGTCAACGCAGCGCCGGCATAGCCCATCGTATAAATCTGCTGGGCAAAATCCCGTTCCAACAGAATCGAGCCGTTATTGAAGGTTGAATACCCCATGCCTAAAAATTTTTCGGAGTTGGAAAGTTCCCCCCATTTGTAGCTCATGAAAATCTTCTCGATCTGCCGGCCGTTCACCCGTTGTTCCAGCGGCAGTTCCAGGACGTCAACCCAGAACTTCGGATCCGCTGTGTAATAGTACCACTCCATATAATACTGAGTCGGCACGCTGGCCATCAGATTTGCGCGGATTCCATAAGCTTCAAACATAAAACGATAATAATCGCTTGTTTTTAATTCCGTCGTATTCTCCAGCGAACTTCCCAGCTCTCTGCGCAGATAATCATCCTGCAATAAGATCGCGGTGTTCGCCGAATCGATACTCTGATTGACAACCGCCGGTGAAAAGGGCAGGATACAGCCGCTGATCACCGCGGCAGCAGCACAGAAGAACAAGACCGTTTTTTCCAGCCGATTTTCCTTCATGATCAAAGTCGTAAAAAGATACAGAACAAGGAATCCGATCGGGATCAGCACCGTGCCGAACGTAGCGACCCGCGTCGAAAGAATGATCATCGACAAACTATGAATTCCGATCAATGCGCCTAATGCAATCCGCTCCTTCTTTGAGGTGCTGCGCTGGAAAAACAGATACAATAACGGCAGCAGCATAAACATTAAAATACCGACCGTATTTCCTTCTTCAAAGAAAAACTTGGAAGCCAGCTGACGAGGATGAATCTTCGTCGGATCCGCATAAATTCCTAAAAACCAGCTCAGAAACGGAGCCGCGGTCATTCCGGCATACGTCGATTCGCCAAACACAAACAAATCCCCGATAAAGATCGGCAGCGCGGTTAGGCACGATAAAGCGACGGTGACCCCCTTTACGATTTTTTCTGTTAATCGAAGATGAACGACTGCATAGATCATTCCGTACGGAATGACCAGCGTCAGGAAATAGGTGATTTCCTTTGATAACTGGAAGAAGAAATTCGGCGTCAGATATAAGCTTTTGTAGATCTGAGCCCCCTGCCGGATATGCAGCAGAAAATAAACTGCCAGCGCCAAGCCGTACAAACCGCCAAATAACAACGTTTTCTTTTTATTTTTATCGGCCAGGAAAAACGTCCATAACACAGCCAGCGGAATGATTAAAAAACGGATAATCGTCGACGGCCGGGGAATTCCAAACTGATCAAGAAACGGATAGATTAAGTAATCCAGATCAATCAATGGCTGGATGATAAACAAAAGGAGAACAAAGCCTTTCATTGCCTTATGCGAATGAAAAACCGATTTTATTTTCGTCATTGTTTACCCTCCCTTTCCGAATCATCATGAAGACCAAAAACCCGATCCAACAAAATCGCCGCGATCAGCGCCATGAACATCGTCGTGACAAACTGATCTAACGTATGACCGCTGAGATACGCTGCTCCCAAGCCGCAGCACAGGGATGTAGCCAGAACCATGATCTCCAGGTTCATGCACTTCTTCCATCGCAGCAGAACAAACACAGCGCCGACAGCCGTCAGGATCAGCCAAGGTCCTGCCAGCAGGAGATCACCCAGGTAGCCGAGCGTATACTTTTGCTGAATAAAGTCCTGCTCGAGCAAAATGGAGCCATTCATAAACGGTGTATATCCCATACCGAATAATTTCATCTTGGAATCCGCCATTCCCCATTTCACATTCATGAAATACGTTTGGAACTGGCGGCCCGTTAAGCGTTCTTCCAACGGCACAGTGAACAATAAATCACTCCAGAAGACTGGATCGGCTTTGTAACTATACCAATCCATGTAATACATCTTGGGAATACTGGATATCAGATTATCCTCAATTCCGGACTTCTCGAAGGCCTTTAAACAGAATTCTTCATAGGCTTTCGAGCCTGGCGTCAGATTTAAACGGCCTTCATAGGCTAAAATTCCTTTTTGCAGCAAATCATCGTCGCCGCGCACCGCGTCGTCGCTTTGAGCATCGCGCTTTTGATTTTGGATGGCCGGCGTATAGGGCAGAATCATCACGCTGACTAACGATACAGCAGCGCAGAAAATCAGCACTATCCCTTTTATTTTCTGATGCCGAAGCAGCAGGCCGTCAAAGACATAAAGTCCGGCAAAGGCGATCGGGATCAAAAACGCGCCCAGCGACGCTACCCGCGTCGACAAAATCAACATGGACAAGCTCTGGACGATGATCAACATTGCCCAGGAAATTTTTCCCTTGCGTTCCTTGCTCCGGGAAAAGAAATAATACAATAACGGCAGCAGCATGAACAAGAGAATCCCAATCGTATTTCCTTCGTCAAAGAAAAATTTACACGCTAACCGCCGTGGTTCGACTGTTTCATATATCCCGGTAAACCAGCTGAAGAAACTGGCCGCAGTATTGCCCAGATAGGTCGACTGTCCAAAGACAAACAAGTCGCTGATCAAAATGGGAAATGAGATCGTCGCTGATAAAATCGCCGTAATTTGCTTTAATAATTTCTCATTGACCTGCAGCGTCGTAAAGGCGGCGATCAGCCCAAAGGGAATGATCAACGTTAAACAATAGACCAGCTCGCCGAACAAGGAGAACTGGAAATTGGAAGTCAGACGCAGCAGCGCCGCGGCATTTCTCGTCACCTGGACATGAATCAGAAAATAAACCGCGAAGACCGCGATATACAATTCGCCCAGAATCAACGTTTTCCGACGGTTTTTACCCTTGTTGTAAAAACATCCGACGATCAAAACGGGAATCAGCAAATACCGGATAATCGTCGATGGACGCGGCAAGCCAAACTGATTCAAATAAGGATAAATCAAATAGTCCAGATCTATCATCGGCTGAAACGCCAGAATTAAAAGTAAAATTCCAATCGCTGTCCCCTGCGTAAACCAGGGACGCAGAAACTCTTTGATTTTTCGCATCAGTCAGCCTCCTTTGTGCAGTTCTGTGACATTGTACCGGTTTTCGTTCCAGTTGTCTAATTTTTTTACGATTGAGGTTATTGTTTCTTATAAAAAACTAATTTTGTCGTTTCCGGCAAACCATAATATTCTTTGAAACTATTCTGATGATAAGTATCCCCTTCCTCAATGTCTGCGGAATGAATGCTTTCTTCCGGCATCCGCGGGATCCAGGCTTCATCATCCTCCGGATGTTCGCGATAATATTGCAGAATGGATTTCCGTTCCGACTGAACTTGCGCAACCTGGGTATAGATTCGCTTCCAAGATAAGCTGCGCTGCAGACACATCCCTGAGCAGCAAATCAGAATCACCGCCGCCTCAGCGGAACTGATTTTAATTTTCGAAGCCACCGAAGCCGTTAATAAGATGATAAAGTACACCGTATACAATGAACTCCGCGGACCATAAATCGGCGAAAGCAGCATTGCTAAATTACACGTTCCCGCCATCATCACCATCATCAATTTTTCTAATCGTTCTTCATCCTGATATAAGGTAAATAAGATCCAAAACAGGTTGACGATATAAAGAATATAAAAGATCGAGCAGAAGATCAAGCCCTGAGGCGTTTCCAAATCATAAAAGAAACTGAGAACCTCAAGGTTCATTTTCTCGACGAACGTCGGGGCAAAGCAGGCCACAATCGCGATCGTCAGGATGAATCCTTGAACGAACGCCGCCAGCTTATCTTTTTTATTCATCCAGATCCGGTCTACCCAATGATGAATTAAGGCCAGGAATGTGATCAGGCTCAGAATCAGCATCATATATTTATTCGCAATGAACGTGTAATTCAGGAAATTACCCCAGTTCTGCTGGATCTGACCGAACAAGCCCAGCGCAATCCACGCCTGGTTATCCCGTGCCAGCCGGAACGCCGCGCCCGGCGACATCCGGATCAAGGCAAAGCCAAGCACGCTGACCACGAGTCCCGCACCCGTTAACTTCAAAGCGTCTTTTCGCTTGAAATATGCGTAGAGCAGCATCAGAAGATTCAGCAAAATACTGGCCGCTGAACAATTTTCCATAGCCAAACCGATATAAAAATTAAAAAGGATCAGCGCGGCGTAATGTCCTTTTTTTATTTTCCGTTCCGAAAACAAGATATTTTTCATCATCCAAATGACCAGCAGAATCAAAAATAACGGCACGACGTAGGTTGTCCCCATAATCCAAGTGTAGGTTTCCATCCGCAGCCGGTCCGCCACCGTTAACATCATCGCGGCAATCAAGACCGCTACGGATAACGGATTACGCTTCGGATTCACAATTTGATATAGCAAAACATAGATTCCCGCGAATAAGGCAGGATTCAGGAAATTCCACAGACCTTTTCTCGGCGCGACGATGAAGCCCCAAAGCTCCGCGAAATAACGCCCCGACCAGGTGAAATAGAATTCCCACGCTTTGACGAACGGATTTCCGCTCATCCCATTGACTGCGTAGCCCCAATCATCTCCCGCCAGCGGCGTCCTGACGGTAATGTAGTAAAACAGGACTAAGATGAACAAAGCGCCTAACAGCCAGCACCAGGACTTTCCTTTTTTTAATTTTTCCATACATCCGCCTCCGTTATAAAACTTCTGTAAACTTTCGGATGATTTCATCATTCGGATAATGATACCCCTGCAGCTGCCGTTTCATCTCCTGCAGCTGATCCTTCGATAGCAACGCGTTCAGCAAGCCTTCGTTCAAGCCTTTCTGGCTATTCTCAACAATCCATCCAAAATGCGGCGCAGTGATCTGTTCATGAACGCCAGCAACCTCCGTCGACAAGACCGGTGTTCCGGCAATAAACGATTCATTGATCACCGTCGCGAAACCTTCATACAAAGAAGGCAGAACAAACAAGTCGCAAGCCCGGATATCGGCATACGGATTTGTTTTAAAGCCCAGGAAATGAACGTGCGTCAGATTCAGATCTTTCTGCATTTTCAATAACATCGCTTCCTGCTCGCCGCCGCCGATTAAATAAAGTTCATGTTCAATCCCTTGATCCAGCACATATTTATGCGCCAGCAGCAATCGATCCGCTGCCTTTTGCGGATGAAATCGGATCACCGAAATCACATTCAGTTTTGAAGGATCTATCTCTGCTTGATCTTCTGTTTTTGTCTTTCCTTTTTCTACTTTTTCAGTATTCATCAGATTATGAATCGTTATGACATTCTGAATTCCGAAGACCTTTTTATAGGCCTCCGTGGCTTCCGCTGAATCCGCAATATTCAGATCAATTTTCTGCAAAGCAGACTTCACCAATCGCATATGATTCGCAGAGTAATTGCAGACACTGTAATCAGTCAATACCCAATTGACTTTCCGCTTACTATTGCCATAAGCGGTAAAGATTGTACAGAATCCCTCTTTCGCCGCCATTTCCACATCATAGACGCCGGACAGCATCTTTTTTCGTTCTTTGAGGATTTTACTGCGGATCAATCCTGTTTTCATGTACAGCAGCAAGCGCAGCTTACTGAAAAGGTGCGGAAGGTCTCCCTTTTTCAGTAATTCTTTGAGCGGGCTGTCCACGGCGTTAAAAAACGATGTTCCTTCAATCACGCGCACCCCCTCCGGGATATCCTGAAGCAGTGTGCCTGTTTTATGTAAGACCAACAAATCGATTTGATATACCTGCTGATCAAGATTTTTCATCAATGTATTTAAAACGCGGGCAACGCCGCCCATTTCCATTTCATCGTTAACAAATAAAATTCTGCGTTTGTCACGCTGATTTTGACCGGTCATAAATGCCGAGCACCGCCTTCCATTGTTTCCTCTTCAACAGTGCAATGATCAGTTTTTTCTTCAATCCCGCTGATTTTACAAATGTATCCTGCTCCCATTCCGGATAACACTGTTTTAATTGCTTCATGTTCTCCGCCAAATACTTTTCCCTGTCTTCCGATTCATCAAAGTCCTTGATCCGCAGCGTTGTTAAATCTAATCCATGGATGATATAGCAATGCTTCATTTCCTGAATAAAGTGGTTTTTCAAAGATGTATCATCGCAATGAACCTCTATATATTCAATGACTCGCTGAATCGCTTTATAGATATCAAATATTTTAGGATTTGCGCTGTGCGCGATCGAACCTGTCCGCTGATAATAAACATAAAACGCTTCGTTCACTTTCACAATCCGTTCCGCATTAAAGCAGATCATCGGAATCGTTGCCAAATCTTCATACCATTTTCCAACCGGAAATTCAATGTCCTGAAACAGAGAACGAGCGAAAAGCTTATTACAAGCGCTGTTATTCATACGAATTAATTCCGGATGGGTTTTCACATCCCCTACAGCAAACTCTCCGCCGCTGGCAAATTCGACCCGGCCGTCATCATAGAGATACTCCATATCACAAACACTGATTTGAGCTTGCTGCTCGACCATCGCCGCCAACATTTTTTCGATCATCGCCGGGCGAATAAAATCATCGCTGTCGATAAACGCTAAGTATTCTCCCTGCGCTCTTTGGATTCCAAAATTCCGGGCATCGCTTAATCCGCCATTTGTCTTTTGAAGCAAATGAATTCGTTTGTCTTTTTCAGCCCAGTTCTGCATTAATCGATATGACTCATCCGTTGAGCCGTCATCAATTAAAAGAATTTCCAAATTTGAATACGTCTGATCTACAATTGACTGAACACATCGGTCAAGATAGGCTTGCACGTTATAGACTGGAACAATGACACTGACAAGATGTTTCAATTTTCATCACCTTTTATAGTATACCAGAATTTAATTCGGGTTGTGAATTTTTCAGAGAAGAAAACACGCTATAAACTTACTCTTCAGCATTTCGCAATAATGACAGGGTTGAAAAAGCAGCGCACTGAATTGCGAATGAAGCAATAATTAAAATACGATACGTATAAAAATAATGCATAAATGAATGATTCCGCAAAACAAGAATCCAAACTAAGGGGACACATACGAAACAGGCCATTATCAGTATTTTCTGAAAGAATACCCGTTGATCGTGAATCAGTAAAGCGACGATTGAAGGAATTTTCGTTATTAATGGAATATAGAATAAAAGAGCATAGGGTAAACGCTGCAGCAATTTCAGATTTTTTTCTAATACCATGGAATAGGTTAGTTCCAAATTCTTCACTTCATCGTTAGTACGCAGAATAATCTGTTGGATCGCATCCAGATAAATATTCTCATGAAGAACCAGCGTAGCTACAGTCCACTTCCCCACCCACATCAGGGCATAACCACCGATCCAGGCGCAGGCTATCGCCGCAAAAGTGATCAAAGATTCTAAAATAGTCGTTTTCTTTTTACCGCTGAATAACAAAAGAACCGCCGGAATTCCAAACGTAATCAGAGGATAAGTCAACAGGTCAAAGTAATTGGTCACCACTCCGATAATGAAAAAGAAATAAATCGCATTTTTTCTTTGATCCAGGTTCTCTCGGAAATGAAATAATAGAATCGTCGCAATCAATGTGATATACACAATAAACGAATACTGTAAGCAATAGGCCGTAGCGACAGGCATTAGAAAGACAAAAGCAACTAATAAGGGGATCACTAGCTTCCTGCCGCCCTGTTCCGCCATTGTTTTTACAGCCAGACCTAACAAAAGGATTTGTAAAAACAGGTTTAAGATGCGAAAGTCGAGATAGGTCATTGAAGACAATGCCAGCTTTAGCGGCAGCAGGTATCCATGCCAATATCGTGCATAGGCGTAGACCTCTTTCCCTTCTGTCTTTTCTTCAACAAGATCCAGAAAGCTTTGTTGCATCGTTTGTTCCTCGTTGAAATAATGATGTGCTGCCACAGCATTAATAAAGTTACTTTGATCACTCTCATAAATCATCGTATTCATCATCAGAGCATCCGTATATAAATCCAGCATGGTGGCGTCATCGTTTTCGATAACCCTGAAATATTCCGACTCCATTTCCTTTTCAAAAACTTCCAGGTTCTCTGTAAGATTTTCTTTTACGGGCTGAACAGGAAGTGAAAAAGCGATAGTGTTCAGAGCCAGCCCGCTCACTATCGCTATCAATAAAATCAAAATCAGATTTCTTATTATTTTTAATGTGTTCATGTTTGTCATTATAGGAAACTTATGAATGCATGTCAAATTAAGATTTTCTAAATTTTTTTAGTGTCTTACTTTTAATTTCCTTGTGTTCATTTAAGATCACAATGACAAATCCAAGTCCGCCAAGTAAACTCAAAACAGATCCACCTTTAAAACCATAGGGTGTAAAATTTAACTGGATTTGATGATAACCTGGCTCTAACAACATTCCTATAAATCCATTATTCACTTTATAAATAGGAATAGAATTGTCATTATCAACAGCTTTCCAGCCTTTACTGTAGGGTATTGAAAAATATAAAATCGAAGGCTCATTTACTACCTCTATATAACCTTTTATTCCATTGTTATACTTCTCCGTAACAGTAAACGAAACTTGCGGTTCCTCTGAATTAGCAACTCGATTCATTAAAATCTCTGGAATAATTAATGTTGTACTCCATGTCCACGACGTCATTTGATCTTTTAACGATTCATCCCAATCCCAACTTGCTAAATGATTCGGATTTACTTGGTTTTCACTAACATATGAAGAATAGGTTAAGCCAATGGACTTAAAGTCCTGAAGCTTCCAAGCTTGATATTCATTAATATCAAACGCCTTTGTTACGCTTAATTCTTGAGGCAGTTCCTGTTGGTTTTTAACTAAGATATATTTTACACCTAAAGATTTTAATTGTTCCTCTGAATTCAGGTTAACATTATGCCAGTTTATTCCATTGTTCTTCAAATATTCTGTTAACTCTGGTTCATAAGTAGAATCATAAGTAGCAGTTGACATATATCCCAAAGGTAAGGATTGATTTTTATTCATATCACTGATCGGCATCAGTTCGTCTGGATTGATATAAATTCTAAACATAAGGTCTTCATCTACATCCTGCCAATATTTTAATATATTTCTATCAATAGACGGAATAAACGAACGATAATCCTTACTTAAATTCCAACATGTCAATGTCATGCTAAAACACAATTCAAGGTATACGCAAAAATATAAAAACTTAATCAGGCCTTTCTTTATGAATATGCAGTAAATTCCGCCAACCAGTAAATAAATTAAACTCAGCAATAAATGATAATTATGATCAGGCAAAACAACGGTTTTGTTCATAAAGCCAATGACTAAATAGATTATATACAAAATCACATAAACAGCATAACCTTTAATCAATTTGTTTGTCCAATCATGAATATGTTCTAAGACATAACCAGTCATTAACAATCCAAAAGTAAATATCAAAAACGACCAGCGAAATGAGGGTTGGGATAAACCGTGCATAACAGAATTAAATGGTTTATAGAAGGCTATGGTCAGCAAAATTAGATAAGGAATTACCGTCGTGATTCTAAATTTTTTATTACTAAAAATCAGCGAGCTAAACAATGTTATACAGCCTAGTACAGAAGCATAAATTGAATACCAATAGTCATGTCCATTAAAACCACTGACAAAAATATAAGGAATGGTTGTATAAAGTGTCGCAGGAGGTGTAATATAACTAAAAAGAAAACCCATATAAACTCGAAATTCCCAAAAATTATTCCACGTATTATATTCACCTAATCGGGAATTCCCTAACATATACAAAATTGCAGGTAAAACAATAATACATCCCATGAAAAAACCTATAAAATAATAAAACACTAAAATGAAAGCTTTTGCAAAAAACTTCTTTATATTAAACGAATATCTGCGTATCCACGTATGCCAGAAATATAAAGGCAAAAACAGTGTGGTCGGAAACATTAAATAATAATTGGTTATAAACAAAAGAAAAACTGAAAAGATGAATAAACACTTTTTATTTCTGTTGAAATAGCATTCAATCCCCCAAAGCAACAACGGAAAAAAAGCATAAAAGCGATGAAACATATATTGACCCACAAAAATTGTAGATGTACCTGATAATGCATATATTAAAGAGAGCAACAGAATAACATTATTATTTTTAAAACCATATGCATTAAGATAACCCGAAAAGAATAACCCCGATAAAAAAATTAGCGTTAATGATTCGATCATCAGTGCTACATCCAAATTGCTGCGCATTAAAAAGAGAAATGGAAGAAATATATCGCCAACAACATAATACGCTTTTGACGCGTAAAAATTATTCCCTAAAAAGGTATTCCACGAATAAAACGGGAATTCTCCATTTGTTATAAACTTTTCAATTAATCTCAGCCATTCATCATAAAAATAATTATACTGCAGTCGCTGATCAGCATTAAATAAGAATTCACGTCCGCCTAAAATATATATGCCAAAAATCATAAATATGGCTGCTAACAACATAAATATTAAGTTTTTATTTCTGGATATCCATGCTTTCATATTAGCTATATAACGCTCCCTACTTATTCTGATAACAAATTAAACTCATAAAGTTCTGGATTATGTGGGTAAAAACTCCGATAGCGATCACTAATTTCTTTTCGCATTTCATTTGGAACTTGTTCTACTCTTTGATAAATATTGATATGCACATCATTGTCTAAATCATATTCTCTAACTATACGATAATAAGGACCATACTCTTCAGAATTCAGCATAAATTCTGCTAATATACTGACACATTTCTGATTTTCTGCACCAAACTGAAGTTGAATAGGATCCGCAACAACAATATAGTAATACTGAAAAAAATCAGCGGGTATTCCATCGCGGTAATCATAAGCATCAGCAACCAACAAATTTGCTACCCCTTCATTCTTCTCTGGAAAAAAGGCATTTCTTAACATATCATCGTTAAATAATACAGAATTAGATAAAACATATACGTATTCATATTCATTAGGCGTCTTATCTAGAAATTCTGCCATATTTCGGATTTGATCAAGATCATTACGGATTCTCAAATCAGGAAAAGGCGCTGATATCAACACATTTAATTTATCTAAGAATACATCAACTTTGGGATTTTTGCCAAATACCACTGTTTTTGAAAAATTTATACAAATTAAGCAAGCAGAAGCCGCAAGAAGTGCAACACTCTTCTTATCAGATAAACAATCAAGAACCTTCTTTAAACCAAAAATCATCAGAATCATCACAGGGCCATTAATAATGTAATAATGATGAGATCCAAAGCTTTGTACACGATTAAATAAAATAACAGCAACTAATGTTTGGATAACACATAAACAAGTAATTAGACGATGTTCTTTCGATTTAATCCCATAAAAGAACCCGATGATTAGCAAAATGATTAAAAGCCAACCGTAAAATTGAATGAACCAGCCAATAACATAAGCAGCCCCACCAACCTTTGCTACAGAATATGCTTCAGCATAGTTATAAGTTGTGATTGTTTTAAATAAAGGGAAGAATAAAGTTAATAGTATGGTTAATGGAATGATGCCGCAAACAAGCATATTCATAAATTGTACTTTTATTTTTGACTTTGTAAGAGAGTGCGCAGACCCTTCCTTTATTAAATATGCTAAAGTATAAGCAATATAGAAACCTACAATCCAATAAGCAAACCATCGTCTAACTAACAATAGAATTATCATAGATATCCCAATAAAGACATTATTTTTCCAGTCAAATGTATCTAAGCCGCCCGCATAAACTAATAGCAAGATACTGGTAATAAAAGGTAAACCTGCACTGCCGATATATCCGAAAACCATGGAATATAAATTACCCGAAAAGGTAGCGATAAAAAATCCCAGGAAAGCTTTTTTCAGCATTGATTGTTTATCTCCTAAAACCATCAAGCTAAAAATATACAATATTAAATTAGCAGGAAGCACAAAACTATTAAACATAGCTAAAATAAACCGCGGATAAGAGCTTCCTAATAACTGCGTAGGCAGATATAAGAACCATTCGGGTAAATATGAGTATTCTGAATAGTTCAATGAAAACCAAAGGTTATCCAAGGCTTCTTTTACACTTCGATCCATCATCTGATTAAATTCAACTGATTTACGCCAAAAGCCGCCAAAATCCCAATAGGCAATAAACTGTTCTTGTCGCAAATGTAGAAATAACATTGCATTGATCAATACAAAATTAAATACTAAGAAAATTAAAATTGATTTTTTATTGTTTTTAATCGTTTCCCTAATATTTTTGTTGTTCAACAAAATCATAGCTATTAGAATCAACAAAATAGGATATAAGCTACCAACTAAGTATTTCATTTGACACCTCATGTTTTCTAAATAATTAAAATTTAAAATAAATGAAAGGATTATAAGAATTATTCACTAAAAACATCACACACAGGAAAAAAACAAATAACAAATACAGATCACAAATTATTTTTCCATACTTAGTATTGAAAATTTTTAAGCCAACTTTTTTACATAGAGGAAAGCAACCTATTAAAGCAATTACATAGTATTCCCACAAATATAAAATATTTAGATTATTTAATGTAGAGCGATTTATCCCTTCAAAACCAGATAACATTTTCTTGATCATAAATAAAGCGGTCTCACCACTCGGAGCATTGAAAAGAACCCAACCAAACAAAACTAAGAACATGACTATAATCCAATTTAATCCGGGTAATTTTTTTAATACTTTTCCTAAGAACAGTTTTTCTACGATTAAAAGGACACCATAATATAACCCCCATAACACAAAATTAAAAGAGGCGCCATGCCACAAACCAGTTAAACACCACACAGTTAAAATATTCATTATCCATCGAAATTTCGATACACGATTCCCACCTAAAGGAATATAAACGTAGTCTCTAAACCAAGATGATAGTGACATGTGCCATCTTCTCCAAAAATCTGTGACTGATGTTGAAATGTAAGGATAATTAAAATTCTCTAAGAAATGGAAACCAAACATCCTCCCTAACCCTATGGCCATATCACTATATCCACTAAAATCAAAATAAATCTGGAACATGAAACTCACTGCAGCCAACCAATAAATTCCAATTGAAAATGAAAAGATGTTTGTGGATAAAAAAACTTTATCAGAAACAATTGCCATTTGATTAGAAATTATTACCTTCTTACCTAAACCTATTATGAAACGTCTCATGCCATATGCAAAATCATTAAAGTTTTCATTTCTATTTTTAAGTTCTTTGACTATTGTACTGTACCTAACAATAGGACCAGCAATCAATTGGGGAAAAAAAGATACATATAAGATTAGATCAAATACATTTTTCTGAACTTCAACTTGTCCCCTGTAAACATCTACGGCATAAGAAATAATTTGAAAGGAATAAAAACTAATTCCTATTGGTAAACTAATCGAAAGAGCCAGACTATTTAGTTTTAATATCCTTACAATAAAGAAATCATAATATTTAAATAAAAATAAAAACGCAATAATAAATACTATTTCTAGAATTAAATACTTCCTCTTTTTTTCTTGATCATGCGCTTTGCTCATCTTTAATACTAAAATAAAAGTCACAAGGACTTCGAGTAACATCAAACAAACTAATCTGGGTTCTCCCCAAGAATAAAAGAGAAGTGAAAAGATCAATAATACTAAGTTTTTCTTAGCTCTACTTTTTACCAAATAGTATAGTATTAATACCATTGGTAAATAAACAAACAAAAATGTTAAACTACTGAAAAGCATTGACAATCACCTCACTTAGTTGAGCTTTCTTCTATAGTCGTTTGTAACCAGCGATCTCCCCATTTGTCTTGATAATAATAATTTACCAATCCGTAACAAAAAATAACTATGTCTATATCATTTTCTTCTACAAATTTATCATAGTCAAAATACTTGTTATTTTGCATGGTATAATCATATGGCACTAATCTATATGTCTTATTAAATGAAGATGCAAACGTTTCTATGAATCCTCGACTCAATGAATCACCAACTAATAGAACATTCTTTTTATTTTCTTGCTTAAAGTCATACATGGCTAAAGGCTCATAGCTATCGTATGCATAATTATAAAAATAAGGATATTCTTCATTGATTTCATTAATATTTAAGTTTTTAAAATCATTCTCTCCCGTTTTTTTGATCATTTGATCATTATAAATCACATTATAAGCCCCAATATCATAGCTATATTTACAGAACTGATCTGGTTCTAGAATATATCCCGTTCTAGATGAATATGTTCCATAGAAATTCATTCCCACATGACAATCTTCATCAATGGGTTCTTTTGCTTCTTCCCCAATCAAATCCATTATATCATGATACATTTTATCCAAACCTTTATTATTTAAATGATGATCACTAGATTGATAATATTTATAGATATCATCTTCTGATTGAATAATTAATTTATTAAACGGAACTTCTATAGAATCTTCTAAGGTTTTCGTGTAGTATTTTCCAGCTGAATCAACGTCATTAGCCTCATCAAAAAGTCCTGTCTCATGTAAATTCACAGGCAAATATACATAAACTTCAATATTCGAATTTCTTTTTTGAAATCTATTTATTTGATCTGCTTTATCAATAATTCTTTGATTTGAAACATCATCATATACAAGTAAGTTATCCATCATATATTTTGAATTTCCTATCTGACTAACACCGCTTTCCCCAAGTGGTCGTAACACTAAATCTAAGTCTGTATTAAAATAAGCAAGATTTAGAAAGTCATAATCCAATTTTTTCTTTATTTTGACAAAATTATATCTCCCTAAAAACTGATCAGAGAGTACATCTTCAAGTTGATTTTGAAACTCCCCCTTCATATAACTTTTATTTTTCAATGAGTCAACCATAGATAATTTGCGATTTTCTATAGTAGATATTTCTTCATTAGGTAAAATAAAAATTAAAACACCTACAATAGTTAGAACACAAACTATAAATACTGAAAATATTTTATTGTATTTACTATCGTTCATCATATCACCTACTTAACTACCATTTTAATCAACCAACGTATTTATTTAACATATCAACTACATAGTTTATTTGTTCTATTGCTATTCCATTATACAGAGGGAGTGTAACGACTTTATTAGCGATATCTTCAGTAATTGGAAAATCTCCAAGATCATATCCTAAGTATTTATACGCTTCACTTAAGTGTGGAGGCTGTGGATAATGTATATTTAATCCAATCTCTTTTTCGGTACAGTAATTCATAAAACTATCTCGATTTTCTACTTGAACAACAAACAAATGAAATACATGCCCGGCTTCTCCAAATTGCATTTTTGGAAGCTTAATTCTTGGATTTCTAATTTTTTCTATATATCTTAATGCATCTTTTCTTCTCTGTGATGTCAATTCATCAAGATGCTTTAATTTAACTCGAAGCATTCCTGCTTGAAGTTCATCTAACCGTGAATTATGCCCAACTTTTTCAAAATAATACGTTTTTTTTGAGCCATAATTTCTCATCATTCTTATTTCTTCATCAATATCTTGATTATCAGTTATAATAGCACCTCCATCACCAAATCCCCCTAGATTCTTTGTCGGATAAAAGCTAAAACAACCAACATCGCCCCAAGTACCACACTTTTTGCTATTTATTGAAGCACCATGCGATTGCGCGCAATCCTCAATCACTTTCAATTTATATTTTTTTGCAATTCGCATTATTTCAGGCATATTCGCTATTTGGCCATATAAATGTACAACGCATATAGCTTTAGTTCTTTCACCTATTGCATCTTCTATTTTTGAAGGATCAATATTGTAAAACTCATCTGGTTCAACAAATTTTGGAATTAATCCATTCTTAGTGAAACCCATAATAGATGCAATGTACGTATTGGCTGGCACGATAACTTCATCTCCCTGATTTAAATGCAACGCTTCAAAAGCGAGTATTAATGCATCGAGCCCGCTAGCTACTCCCACACAATATTTTGCCTCATTATATTCTGCAAATTCCTTTTCAAAACATCTGACTTCATTCCCCAATACATACCATCCACTATCAAGAACTTCTTCAACTTTTTTTAAATATTCTTCTTTATACATTAAATATTGAGGACGCAATTGATTATTTTCTACTTTCATAGTTTTCCTTCTTTCAATTTTCTAAATTCATTATAATCTCTTATATAGTCTGCTTCATCATAACCTTCGCTTGCTAAAACCATCAATATTGCATCATCATAATATGTCAATGTATGCCATATATGTGGTCCACAGATAAGCCCAACATGAGGATCATTTAATTCGAACTTTTCTTGTTCTCCTTCCGGATTTTCACAATAGGCCACAATTCTTCCCTTTAAAGCAAAAAAGATTTGATAAAGACTTTTATGGGCATGAAACCCTCTGATATTTCCTTCCTTTGTATCAATAACCGTATATACTCGTTTAATATCAAACGGCAACCCAGTATTCCTTTCAATAGCGCTAAGATAACCATCGTTATCGCTTCCATGCGCTTTAAATGCTTGTAAATATACGTTATTCATTCTCATCACCTTCAATTATTTGATCAATAATATATAGAGGTCGTTTCCTCGACTCATCTAAATTTCTCCACATATATTCACCAATTACTCCTAACATAATCATTTGAACGCCCGCTAGCACTAAGACAACAACCATCAGAGAGGTCCATCCAGCTACATTAGTTCCATGCATTAATTTATCATAAATAAGAATTAAAGCTGAGATAAAACCACTGATACTCATTAAGATTCCAAATCCACTTATCCATCTGATCGGAGTATATGAAAACACAATAAAAGTATCAATAAACAGATTTATTCTTTTTCCATAGGACCACATCGATTTCCCTTTTTCACGTGCTTGTCTTGTGTACTCAATAACTTTAGGATTAAAACCTGTCCAAATTAATTGTACATAAATGGAAGAATTTTTTTCTTGCATATTCACTAAGATACTTGAAACACTTCTATCAATCAAAAAGAAATCAAATCCTTGTTCAGGATAATCCTTAATAACTAACTTTCTTACTATTTTATAGTATGTATTCGCAAAAAAGTTTTTTATCCAAGGTTCATTCCGTTTATTTCTTGCTGCAATAACTACTTTTTCACCTGCTTGCCAATATTGAATCATCTCCCCAATCAAATATGGAGGATCTTGCAAATCAGCGCTCATCACTACCATCGCATCTCCAGTAGCTTGACTCAAGCCTGCAATAATTGCTCGAAATTCACCGAAATTTCTTGATAACTTCACTATTTTAACCCTTGAGTCAATACCATGAACTTTTTTCAATTCATCAAATGTTTTATCTTTAGAGCCATCATCTACGAATACTATTTCAAAGTCAATATCTTTATTTTTTTCAAAAACATCCTTTTTAATAACTGAATAAGTCTCTGGAATATTCAATTCATTAAAATAGCAGGGAACTACTATAGAGACTTTCTTTTTCATAAAATAACCTCATTTCACTCATATTCATCATTATATCAAAAAAAGCTCTATAAATTCAGAGCTTCTTATAAATTTAAATTTTTTTTCTTGATTTTCTTCTTGCTTCTCCAAAGATAATAGCAAAAAATAATATTACACCAATACAACTAAATAAAACTCCTAATTTAAACCCTTCCGGAATGAAATACATTTCTATCTTATTTTCCCCATCAAAAATAGGAATTCCAATAAATCCACCATTTACATTATAGGTTTCAATTGGTTTACCATTGTTAAGAATCTTCCACCCTTTATCAAATGGCAGAGTAATAATCATAAAGCTAGATTTTTCACTGTAGCAAGATCCAGTCAAATGATTTCCGCTATACTCTATATTGGTTAATTCAGATTTTACTTCTGATTTTAAATATGATTTTATTTCAGCAGAGTCTTCCTTCTCACATAAGATTGTATCATTTAAAACATCAAGATTTAAATTACTCTCAAGGTATTCTTCATAGGTCATAATTCTTTCGTAGGTCGTTCCTAGTGGTCTATAATTTTGATTTTCAAAGACTTGTATATTACCCCTATACTCTTTCTCTATTAATTTCCAATTTATTTTATCAGGCAACTCATCTTCATTCATAACAAGAGCATATTTGACATTTAAAAATTGTAATATATCAGGATCCTTTATATTAAAGATCATACCAGAGTTGTATTCTACAATTTGAGGTGCCAACTCTTTCAGCTTATTTATACTTGGCGAATATGTTGAATCGTATACCATAAACCCATTTAATTGATAGGCCACTGACATATTATGACTATAAAACCAATATAAGGAGTCATGTGGAACATAGACTCTGTAATACTCCGCATAGTTTTCTTTATTTAAGTAGTTCAGATAATTATTTAATCCATTTTCTTCATCTTGCAAAACATGCGTAACTTTATTAACAAATTCATAAGTGCCTCTATCAGATCTATCAAGCACCTTATTATATAAACTGCACCCAAAAACAGAGGTTTCGACAACCGTTAAGACTAAAAGCCAGGATATCTTATTTTTTATATTTTTTAATATCAGCAAAGAATAGATTGACAGTATTCCTCCACAAAGTAAAAATAATATCCACTGTTCTTTATATAAAGTTAAGAAATCAGAAAAGTCATGTCTAACAAATGAAGTTAATGGAACAACTAAGACACATAAAACCACACTAATAAGTACATATTTTTTTAATTTTCTTTTATTAATATTCTCTTCATCTTCCATGCATTGGCATGCTATCAAAATATTAAAAGTAGAAATTATAAAAGTCCATCTAAATGATGGTTCACTGAAACCATGCATTGCTGCATTCCCAATTGGACATATTAGTAAAATTATAATAATTAAATAGACCAATAAAGTTGCATTCCGAAATTTTTTTTCTTTATAAGATAGTAAAGCTAGTATGCCTAAAGCTGTAAAAGATCCTGCCCAAATGCAAAGTTCACGTGTTACATGCCAATTAGTTTCAAAAACATTACTTTGATATATATACAAATAATTAGGTACAAACATCGCGCTAAGTATATGTAAATAAATCTGTTTATCAGCAAACAACATGTCAGTAGTTAACCCTAACCGATTGTTATCTCTGATATAGAATATTGTTGGAATCAAAGTAAATCCTGTTATTAGAACACCTATGAAATATAAACCTATGATTTTAGCAGTTTTAGATATAAACTTTTCAAAACCATTATTAACTATATAAAACCTATAAATATAGTATACCGGGGTAAAGAAAGATAGAGTATAAAAGAAATACCAATTAGAAAAAGCAAGCATAGATACACTTATGATAAATAGTAGCTTTTTATTATATTTTAAATATCTCTCAATGCCTAGAAAATAGAGTGGTACAAAAACATAAAAGGAATGAAACATGAGTTGACCGCTATAGAATATAGCCCAGCTACTAAATGAATAAGCAATTGACCCAATCCATCGTATTTTTTTATTATATATTATTTCACTTAAAAAAGCATACATTGCAAAAGCTGACAAAATAAACTTTAAGATTTCAAGCAGCAATGCTCTATCAAAAAAATTTATACTATTGAATAATAATCCTAACCATCCAAAAATATCTGTCATTACATAGAAAGTTTGTGACGAATAAAAATTAGTTCCTAAAAACAAAGACCATGAATAAAAAGGAAATGTCCCGGTTTTAAAAAAGTTAGTCACTAAATTTGTAAATTCCATATTGAAAAAAAATTGTTCTGGTTTTAAATCGGTTCCATAGGCTACAGGTCTTTGTGCGATCAAGTTAGGTAAAAACATAAATAAACAAACTATACACACTAATCCACCTAAATAAATATATGGCAATATTTTCTTTCTCGTCTCTATACTCCAAATATTCTTCATTTAACTGATAATACTTCCTTTCTCACTTCAATTCCATTAATACATTAAAACACACTTTAAAGTCTTGTGATTTTATAATATGAATTTGTCTATGCTCAAGTTTGATAAATTCAGACTCCCATTTATACTTATTACTTCATTCTAAACTTATTATTACGATCATAGGCTTGTAATTGAATCTATATTATCAATGATGCATAATTCGGCTATAGGCATCAAATTATCTATAGCTATACTAATTCTATAAATAGTTTACAATTCAATAACGGAATATATCATTTAGATAATCATTAAGTATAATCTTAAATCTATAACTATAAGATAGTTCTTTTTAATCATTCTTCGCGCCTATTCAACAAAATCACCCATACAAAACCATAAACATAAATAAGAAAAAAACAACAACCATGCCAATTAAAATCTTATCATGAAACAAAACTTCCACTGGATCTCCATCCGAACTCCCTTCTATATTTAAACTATATTTCATTTGTATTAAAAGTATAAGGGGGATCGTCCAGATTAGAAATGAAGAATATTTTCCTTTATCAATCATATTAACACACCATAATGAATAAAAAACATCAGATAAAGCCAAAGAGACAGTCATATTTTTATCCAAAAACTCATAATTATAATATTTTAACACTTCTCTAGTTTCTTCTCCATGATCTTGATATTCATTTCGTCTCTTTCCTAGCGCTAAATAAAAAGAAACAGACATAACAGTTAAAATAAGCCAATTCGATAGAACAACACCAGTAATCGCCGCCCCATACAATACTCTTATTAAAAAACCTGAAACTAATATTGCTATATCAATAATAGGCATATTTTTTAATTTTAAACTATATAACAAATTTAAAACAAAGTATAAAAGAAGCCAACTAACTGATGGAATCAATTGTACATAGTTTATATGAATGATTAAGATTATAGTCATTAAACCTAAAACCATACATATTGCTTCATTTTTCTTGATTTGACCTGAAGCTAATGGTCGTTTACACTTGATTGGATGCTTCTTGTCTTTTTCTAAATCACGCAAATCATTGATGATATAAATAATTGAAGAAGTTAGTCCAAATGCCAAAAAACCAAAAAAACTAACTTGCAACAATTTAAAATCAAAAAATGAACCATTGAAAAACATCGGAAATAATATAAGGATATTTTTTATATAGTGGTGAACTCTCATTAATTTTAACCATTTCATAGTTTATTTTCCTTTACTATTATAGATACAAGTAAAACTAAAGATATTACTGAAATTAAATCACATATTATATATGACAATTTACCAACATAATCT
This sequence comes from Holdemania sp. 1001095H_141210_F2, assembly GCF_015558105.1. Lineage (NCBI taxonomy): Bacteria > Bacillati > Bacillota > Erysipelotrichia > Erysipelotrichales > Erysipelotrichaceae > Holdemania > Holdemania sp. 1001095H_141210_F2. Next base: position 18,950 of record NZ_JADNPO010000011.1, on the reverse strand, counting down.
AAAGTGATTCTCCCTTCGGAACGATTTAATTCTAATTCAATTAAATTATTCTTACTAATCCTAATGGGAACAGGCTTTTCATTCACTTTTACTTCATATCCTGGATAGAATAATACCGGTAATTCTAAGACGTTATTTTCAGCATCATTGTTAAATTCAAAGCTTAGATGACTTCCTCGACGCTTAAAATTAGTAATTTCTAGTTCTTGGTTACTTTTAACAGTTCCGGGTTCATAGTATAAATAATAAATTTCTGTATTAGCGGGAAAATACCATCCACCAAGCGTATATCTGTCATCATCAACATTGGCTCGATAAGTCTTTGTCGCAACAACTGGAATCGCTTGTTGATATCTGCCTATTATAGGACTAGCTAAAAGAATGGAAAAAACAAATACACAGCCTATGACTAAATTGATTTTTTTACTCTTGTTTAAATAGTTAATCTGCAGTAAACAAACTATAGTCAACAAAACAGTAGCTATAGATATCATTCTCCACGAAAACTGTAAAGTGCTGCCTATGGATTTTAATATGGCAAAAGAGTTATTCCACGGGAAATAGGCTGTAGACCCCCAAAATAAAACAGCCACAAAGCAAACCAATAATAAACCTTGTTTATTATAAGGTATATTCCTAAAAGAATTCTTAAATTGTAATGTTAAATAACTGCAGCCTCCCATAAACAATAACAATCCAACACTAAATGGCATTTGATTTCCTGCATCTAGTGGATAAAACACTGCAAATAACTTCCATATTTCTTTAATCATTGGTTCTTGGATCCCAACCCTCAAATCCGAGATACCTATACCGGTATTAGAAAAATCTAAAAATGGAATTAGCCACCATAAATTGAGTAAAATGAAGAATGTAACTGCCTTGATAACCGAAATAAACCGACCTTTATTTTTTAACAACATAGGCAAATGCATTATTCCAAAAAACACACATACAATTGCGCTCAATTCCGTAGATATTAAATGAGCTTGCAGAATGCACGTCATTGCAATCGAGGATAACCACCACTTTTTTTCATTTCCAAAAAACATTTCATAAATTCCCCAAACAAGCAAAGGGAAAAAAATCATTGCACAAAATTCACCTACCGCAGCTCGTACATAAAGCGCCGTTAATCGATATATTGAAAAGGTATATAAGGTAGCACCTGCTAATCCTACTTTCTTACTTCTAAAAATACTTTTAAAAGAAATATAAGCAATAATAATCGTAGACGCGTTAATTATTAATTCAAATATTCTATACGAATTCATTATAGACATATGACTTAGTCGCAATACAGCAGGAATTATTATAAATAATTCCGGATAGAATACAGATTCAGCCTGCCCATAATATCCAAACTCACTTGAATGTATGCGTATAGGAAAATGCTCTGTTCTAATTGCATCAGCCAAACCTTGTATACGATTCAAATGATATTCTAAATCTTGAAAAGGCGGATTATGAAGACTGTTACTTCCCAATACAGGTAAACTTACAATAACAAAAATGATAATCAATAACGCAAAAATATAAAAGTTATTCCTATCTAAAAGTGTCTCTCGAAATTTTCTGCTAAAATTTATAATAACTAATAGAATTAAGAAAACTACAAGTAATATCTTACAAATAGAATTATCATTATAATATTTTCCTATATAATTTATAGAAATATCTTTGATTTCAATTACCCCTGAACCCGAGAAATAAAATTCAAAATCGCTAATACGTTTATCTAGTGCCACTTCGAATTCTTGCTCCATAACAGAAGTTTCAAGATTTGAATAAGCGAAACTTTTCCCAGCAACATTATTCTCATCCACATATTTTGAGCTAAAAATATTAATACTAACATTACCTTCACTTTTATAATCCATTTTCACTCTATATTCACCTTTGTCTAAAACTGTAGACAAAAACGAACATTGGTTATCATTTAGCGTAATTCTTCCATCTTCTATTTTACAATTTCCATTCACTGTTAGCTCATTACTTTTCAGTGAAACTAAAAATCCGTCACTTAATCCGTAAATACTAAAAAAACAGAGTAATGCAGTTAATATTAACAAGCCGTTCATTATAAGATATCTTATATTCTTTTTCATAGCTCATACCTTTCATTGTTTTTCATTTATGACATTAGTATTCTACATATTATTTATTCGCTTTACAATATCCAAAATCTAAAGAATTCAATTCAGATATAAACTCTTTTCCTTAACAATAATATAACTCTCCTACATTCTAAAAAGTCGGCCTTAATTTCAACAAACTGTTTTAAGACTTTCTTAGTTTTTTTTCTTTAACCTTACTCATCCTCTGCGTACTTTTCTGCATAATAGTCTGATGTTAGTATTTTTTGACTGATCATCACTTCTTCAAAGACCTTATCACTAGTTTCGTTTATTTCCTGGTCCGTAATAAATGGATCCAGTTTAATTACTTTCCCTTTTGTAGCATCATAATAAGCTCTATCTGTCAGCCACGACCGATCTTCAAATATGACTATTCCTTCAGCTTGTGATAAGGCATCACGCCCTATGATAAGCCGTCCCTCTAAGTTGAGATTAAATAAATTACATAGTGTAGGCATAATATCATAAGTTGATGTTACTTCATCTATTGTAAACGGTTTCTCTAAATCCGGTGTCCAAATAATAAAAGGAACTTTATTTATTTCATAGTCATTTGACAAATCGGCAAATAATTCCTTTGTTGCTGATTTTGTTAATCCGTATGGATAATGATCACCATAGATAGCAATTACAGTATTCTCAAGCTGTCCCGTTTTATTCAATTCATCAATCAAAGCTTCAAGTCCTGTATCCAACGTTTTCTGAGCAGCTAAATAACAAAGTGCTTCTGTAGAGTATTTTTCACCGGCTTCACCGTGAAGTAATATGGTTTGCCACAAATCATACTCTAGTTCGTATCTTTCCCTGACATATGGAATATGACCGGAAACACTAATAACGAAGTCAAAAAAGGGCTCACTAATCTCTTGATTTGTAATTTCAACTACTTTTTTGAATAATTCTTTATCATGTATCCAATTGTATGCTTCAACAAATTCAGGACGTTTTTCTAAATTTAAGTCTACCCAATCATATAAATACGTAAAACCATATGAATAATGGAGAGTTTCTCGATTATAGAAATCTTTTTTAAAAGAATGAAATGAATTTGCAGAATATCCTTTATCTTTAAACATTATTGGTAAGGCTTTAGGGAAAACATTTTCATAAAAATCATATGCAAGTGGTCCTTTTTCTATCGATGGTATTTGAGAGGTGAGACTTATAAATTCGCTATCCGCTGTTGCGGATTGATAAACTGGTGCATAATGATTATCAAAATTAATTCCCTGTGTTTTCATCATATACAAAGTTGGGGTAAGCTCCTCATCAATGACGATTGATGACAAAGATTCGCATAACACTAATATTAAGTTTTTTCCTTCAAATATCCCGGTAAACTCATTATTAGTGTTTGTATACCCATGTTCTTCAATATATATATCAATCATAGCTTTTTCTTCATCAATATTATCCGTTTTATTCTTAAGCGTTAATTGTGCATCTCTTAAAGTATATGAATACAATCCAAGTCTTTCAACAGCTCTAGCTCTATTATAAAGTGATTCATACAAATAAGTGTCACTTTCACTTTTTTTAATGCTATCAGAATAATTTGTAAATGTCAAAAATAAACAAGAAGATGTAAAAATAGATACAACTAAAAAGATTATAATTCGTGTTGAAAATGGATATTTAATCTGTCTTCCTTTTGTAATATTAGATAGAACGAAAAGCAACAATGGAACAAAATAAACGAACAAATCAATAGTAATTTTACCCATCGCTTCATTCTTCACTTGAAAAAATTCTTGAAGAATACTTGCCTTTGAAAAGGAAAAAAAAGTAGAGAAATAACTATAATGCAGCGTCTGACTGAAACATAATATTGATAAAACACTTAAAATTAGTATACCTATAAATAACCTAACTTTCTTTCCACAGAGAAATAAGAAAGAACAAAAGAATAAACTAAGAAAAAAATCTACCATTATTACTCTCAAATTATTCAAATTAAAATTTAATTGATATCTAAAATATAAATCTAAAAAAATTATACCAAAGAAAAATATTATTATATCCATGTTACTTAACAAATTTTTCTTCACTTTTCTCATCATTACAGCCTCCATATAATTTTAAAATATTTAAATTAGAACTTAACTATTCTTCAATAAGTGTTTTATCGAATAATATTGTAACAAATACATGTGAGAGAATTAATAGACAAAAAATATTGTAACAAAATAACACTTCCTAACAAAGTGATAATGTATACATCACTGGAAGTAACATTCATTTAATAATCTTACCTTTTATTCGAAACAAAACCTCAAAGAATAAACAATAAAAACAGCAAAACCTAGAGCATTATATTCTTATTTAAATTTCATCATTTTTCTCTTATGTATATCATTAATAATTAAAAATATGAATAAAACTACGCCAATAGCACTCAGAACTACTCCAAACTTAAATCCAGGTGGCTTAAATATTAAGTTTAAATAATGATCTCCGGGCTCTAAATATACACCAATGAATCCCCCCTGTACGTTAAAGTATTCAATGTACTGATTATTATCATATATTTGCCAGCCTTTATTATACGGAATACTAAAAAACAGTACAGCAGGTTTAGTCAAATTAATATTTCCATACAAACTATTCTCATTAAAATACTCTATCAATTCAAAATTTGTATCTTCTTGCAAATCATTATTTTCAATAATTTCCATTAAATCATCATCAACAATCAACTGTTCATTCCAATTAATTTTACATTTTCTCTCCAAACATTCGCTTCTTTTTATAAATTGATTATATGTAAAACCAATAGGTCTATATTCTGTCATTTCATAAACTTTGAAATGATTAACATTAGTTGTATACTGGAACTGATATCCTTCGGGTAGTTCGGATTCATCGACTACATAATAATATTTAACACCTAACATACGCAAAACTTCTGGATCATCAAGCGAAACAATATGCCAATCAAAATTATTAAGGTTAAGAAATAATTTTAAACTTGGTTCGATCATAGAATCATATGTAGCTGTAGATTTATAGCCCATATTTATACTTTGATTTAAATTCAAATCTGAAGAAGGCAACAAATTTTTAGGGTTGACATACATTCTATAAAATTTATCAATATCTAAACTATCATTATAATGAATATAGTCTTTATTCAAAGAAGGAACAAACTCATAATAATTTTTATTTAGAATCAGTAAAGATAATGTATACAATGATAATATTTCAACACAGGAAATAACCAATACTATCATAATCTTATTTTTCTTGTACAAATAAATGTAAAAAAACAGAACCAACAAAAATAGAACTAAAGCAAGCAAATAAATGCTATGAGTCTCTATATCAATTATATGAACTATAAATGCAAGTACGAGCAAAATAGAAAATATAAATAAGTAAACAAAGCCACCTCGGACTATCTTCGCTCTCAATAAGTTATCATTCATAATAACTGAAAAAATCAAAAGATTAGTTAGAACGATTAGAAATATCCATCGTAAGGAAGGCTCACTAAATCCATGCATAATGGAGTTAAGACATGGAATAGATAAGAATACTAATAGTAGAATGTAGAAATTACGGAGTATATTTGCTTTTTTTTCTTTAGAAACAAAAATAGAAAACAACGGAGGGATTATAGCGATTGAGGTAGTGAGTGAATACCAAGTTAGGTGGCCATTTTGTCCAGAAACAAACATGTTCGGTATATCAGTGTAAACATTAAAAGGATATGCTAGATAACTAAAAAATAATCCAATGTAAACTTTTAAATCAAATATAAGCTGAATAAATTCGTTGTTACCAATTCTATCATTCCCTAATACATAAAGAATAGCTGGAAAAATAAGTATGCAGCTCATCATAAAACCTATAATATAACTAACAATTAGCGGAATAGCACTTTTTAATATAGTTATAATTTTAAGTTCACTATCTGAATGATATATTATCGTGAAAAAATAATAGAAAACAAGGTATATACTTGTTGAAAACATAAAATAGTAATTAGACAAAAATAGGACAAACGTAGAAACACAAAATAATAATACCCCTTTTTGAGCTCTGTATTTTTCTACACCAGCTAACAATAAAGGCAAAAAACAAAAGAATCTATGAAACATGTATTGACCGACATACAATTCAGCAATTCCACTGAAAGCATATAATAGAGAAGCCCAAATAATTATACTCGGCTTTTTTATACCAAAACATCTTAGAAAGTAGGAAAACGTTAAAGATGAAATTAGGATCAACAAAAAAGTTTCAATCATTAATCCAAATTCTAAAGAATCAAACATACGGACTAAACCAAAAAAGATATCCCCAGTAACATAATAGGCTTTACTCGCAAAAAAATTATTTCCCAAGAAAGTATTAAAAGAATAAAATGGCGTTATATGATTTTTAAAAAACAACTCGATCATTCTGTCCCATTCTTGATAAAAATAATTATATTGTAATTGTTGATCAGCACTAAACAAAAACGGACGGTTATTAGTGATATATGGATAAAAAGCAATGAAAATAAAACAAATTGAGATGAAAATCAGGAGAAGAGGAACTTTATATTTGACTATTTTATTCTTCATTTACGTATTCCTCCGGCATAGACCATTGCAACCATTCATAATGCATTTTGAAAACTCTATAGTTTTCTACTTCAATTATCTTCTCACCACAATACCCTATACCTGATTCTAATTCCCAATTATACTGAGCATCAATAATTGTATACTGAACATTTTTATCTCTTAATAACGGACAAGCTTTTAGATAATCCTCTTTAATTTCAGGAAGTCCTGGTTCATTTCTGTATAATATTCTTTGCAAAGTTGCATCATCACTTTGATCATTTAGATCATATGTATATAAATTGTCCTTAATATTGATTAAAACACCATCTGTCAAAGCGCCACTAGAATATATTTGTGAAGCAATTATTGGAGTACTGTTATCTTCTTCTTTTGCATAATCCATTAATTCATTTATTACTAAAACATCTAAAGAATTCGCATGATTTAAATGTGATGAAAATTCATTTGAATAATTCATACTATACCATGTTTGATTTTTTGGTATTTCTGCAATAACACAAATCATCATAATGACCATGAAAGCATTCCTGATTTTTATTGAATTAAAATTAGAAATTGTGACTGTCAATCCAAACATAATTGTTGCAAAATTAAAAAACAGATCATAAAGTCTAAAGTAAACTACATCCGTAACATTATCCAGTATAAATCCCATCACAAACGGATTAAAGAAAGTTGTAAAGATTATGATATTTGAAATACCAAAAAACTTAAGCTTTTCTTTTTTCAAGCAATAATAAGTTTCATATATTATCACGCACCAGAAAAGTAAGCAAAATATAGATTTTATTATTTCTGTTAAACCATTAAAATTGAAATCCAATAAATGAACTATCCCTTCGAATTTATGAGGATCAAAAAAAGAGAAATTCTCAATTGTAAAATACCCCATGTTAAAATCACCTGTATAATTATAAAAAGGAAGATGAATAGTGATGGAAAATAAAATTGGTAAAAGTATTGCAATGAATAAACTAATCTTATTCCAGAATAATTCAAGTAAATGATCTTTTTTAAAGAATAAAAGCAATAAACAAATAAAATAGCAACCTAAAACAAATGGAGTTAATATATTATATAGTATACACATATATATTGCAGGACCTACCGATATCAGCAGCATATCACTTAAATACTTTTTTGAATGAGTAAATCCATAATAACATAAAAGAATATAGATCATAATTGACGAAAAGATAAAACCTGTGCTCGTTTGTGATATTATAGAAATCATGAATAATGATAAAACAACCGCAATCTTGCTATTTTTCTGATTAACAAAAACATATAATAGTTCAAAAATAAGAACAATGGTTATCCTTCTATATGTATTTCCTATATAAGGAGTTTGGAAAAACCAATACATAGAAGTTATATAGACAGTTATCAAAAGCACTGAATATATTATATATTTTTTATTAAAATTATGATTTAGTCTATGATATAAATTGAGTAAAGTAAAGGGAATTATTGAATATATTATGATTGCAGGAACCCATGCTATTAAAGCAATAGGTAATATTGTTTGCATATTATTTATTGATATAATTTTATTCGCTATGAACACTATTACAGCAAGTAAATCATAAAACCCTTGATAATCATAGAAAATTCTTCCAACAGCTCGTGAAGGTGTTGTTACTTTTTTTATTACATATGGAATATAAAAATATAAATCATCAGTTCTTCTAGGAAAATCAACATAATAATAAAACAAAATAAATAGAACAAATACAAAAACAGCAAAGAATATTTCCTTTTTATTTTTAACAAAAAGCTTAATATCGTTCAAAATCAAATTTCTTTTAAAAATTCCTAGACATGTAATCCCAATAAATACTATACCTGTAATTAGGGAAAACCATTTAATAGATACATCCATAAACTGGAGTGGATAATAAAAACATTGTAGAATTCCTATAATTGAAATAACACCCACAGGCAAAGAATAATGAAATCTCCATTTACTTGGAATAAAGATTTGGTTTATTAAAACTCCTAGTATATATGAAACAAGTAAAAAAATCGCAGAAATCAATATTATTATTAGCATTTAGTTCACCTCTTATCTTAATTAATTAAAGTTGATTCAATTTCTTCTTCAGTGATAAAATCAGAATAAATTCCCCAAAAATGGTTCTTATTAATAATTTCCATTGCTTTTTTCATATCATTTACAGTATGAATATAAATTGAAAAAGATTCCTCATTATCCTGCATTTCGGCATAAGCATAAATATCCGTAATTACTTTTGTAGCCCATTCATTATCCATATGCATAACAACTACTGGCACTTTATGTTCCTTAACAAATTGATAAATTTTTTGACCATCAGAATCAACATAATAATGGTAAAGAGTGAATATGATTTTATTAAAGTTATAATTTTCATCTAAGAAAACATACATATCTGGAGTATAGGCTTGTGGTATAATTCTATTTATTAATTCTGGGTTAACAGAATCTACTTCCTCTATCATTTTATTATACATGACTTCTGAGCCTTCGATATCAAAGGTCTTAGAATCTATGATAATATAAAAATCCGGAATTTCATTCATGAGCTCAAGAAGATCTTTAAACATTACCGTCTTGTATTTTCCGTGAATCTTCGCTTTCTTAAACTCTTCCGTAGACATCGGCCAATCTCCGCCAATATCCGTTAATTTATTACGAAAATCTTCCCAAGTATGAATTAAACATATATCCCCATCTGATGTTGTATCAAGATCTATTTCAAATAATCGTGTACCTTCATTATAATTCTGATAAAATGCTTCTAAAGAATTCGTGTAATCATAATTATCAATTCCACCTAAAGCATGCGCCATAACTCGATATGTATGATTCCAGTCTTCAACTAATTCTCCAACGTCGGAAGTGATTTTTAACACTTGCTCTGTTTCATCATCATTAACAACAGGAGCATTATCTCTATAATCATCAAAATTTCCTTCATCTTTATATATGTTGTTAAATAAAATAAATGCAAAGCTACCAAACGCTGTGAGCACTAATATACTGATTGCAAGAACTAATAACTTTTTCATATTTACCCCACTTTACGTTTTTCCTGATATTCAAACTGATTTAACTGACACTCAAACAATACACACATCTGATTTTTGATGGCATCTAATATGATTCCAACCATAAAAAGGAGAAAAGCTATGATAAACAAGGATGCCGCAAGTACTGCACTCGGAATTTTAGTTATAAAGGAAGTTCTAATAAATTCTGTAATTACTGGAATTCCTATAATAAATCCAATAATAATAAACAAAACAGAGATACAGCTAAAGAACAACATAGGCCGATAATTTTTAAAGAGATCAAATAATTTTACCAAGACTTTAAAACCATCCGAAAATGTATTAAGTTTGGATTCACTGCCAGCCGGTCTGTCACGATATGTAATCGGAATTTCGACAAGTTTCATTCGATATACAAGAGAAAATATCGTCATTTCGGTTTCAATTTGAAATCCAGAACTCATAACTGGCATATTTTTTACAAATCTACGGCTATAGACGCGATATCCCGTCATAATATCATTAATATTACTTTTGAATAAGAAGTTAATTAAATTTTTAACTAGGTTATTCCCGAAACCATGAAATCCTCTTTTATTCTCTTCAAAGTATGTACCATTAGAAAGTCGATCTCCGATGACCATATCTGCATTACCTTCTAGAACAGGTTGAATCAATTTGTGTACCTCATCTGCAGGATACGTATCATCTCCATCAACGAGAATATAAACATCTGCATCAATATCTTTAAACATTGTACGTACTACATTGCCCTTCCCCTGCGCAGTTTCTTTTCTTACTATCGCCCCTGCTGCCGATGCCAAAGCAGCAGTTTTATCCTTAGAGTTATTGTCATAAACATAAATTTCAGCATTGGGAAGTTCTTTTCTAAAATCACTTACGACTTTTTCAACTGTCAATTCTTCATTATAACATGGGATTAAGACTGCAATTTTTTCCATAATTACCTCACCTTATTTTCTATAATTATATTACAAGTTTACCTAATTTTTCTCTATACTTTTAATCTTAAATTTAGATGTAGTTATCTCTGTTATCGCGCAAGCATCAGTTGCCTTATCAAATTCTGGATTTTCCCAATACTGAATAATAAGATAATCAACGTCATAATAATCCAAATAACCACAGGAACGAGCATAATCTTCTGTTGCTGGAGTTTCCCAATCATAATGTCTGCGGGCTAAATCATAGAAAATCCAATCAACTCGATTCCAAATATAATAATAATCCCGTGCAGTAAATATCTGATATACATTAGGAAGAAAAGTTCTTACCCCTTCCGCATGAGAAATAATTGTCGGTTGATGCTCATCATTAAATCGATTTCGGTCACGCTTAATTAACCCCTCAAGAACATGTATCGCCTCAATTTCCTCATCACTGATTTTATAGATCGGATTCACTGTTTTCCCTCCATTTACATGAAAGGTATATAATCCCCAATCAGAATCCAAATAAGAAGCAACATGTCCGACTACAATCTCGACACAAAGAATAACTAATAACATCCGTTTTATCCATTCTCGATGTTCAAGCCATTGAATAACAGCTAACAGAATCAACATTTCAGTAAATGGATTAAACAAAACTTCTACAGTACGATAAAATACATTAGAGGCAATCAAGTAGGCCACCGCGGTCGTCGCTAATGGGTTTAAAAATAAAATCAACATCATAACAAATAAAGATTTTATATAGTTTTGTTCTTCTGAATGAGCTTTCCAAAGAATCAAGATAACGCCGATCCACCGTATAATGTTAAGAATATTATCGAAAATATGAGAATAAATAAAATAATAATCTTTAACCATGTCATAATCTTGATGATTATTGAAATAATAGGCATAATCATATAAATAATCAGGTTTAAAGAAATTAATATAAGCCGCAAACACCATCATAAGAACAGGAATAAGAATAAAGAAAATAAATTTACCGTGTTTGAAAAAGAATTTTTCAATTATATCAATAATTTTCTTCATCCACTTTGTGAATCGCAAACTATAATAAGCTATAAAAATTAGAGCTAGCGCGGGCGCAATCCAGGGAATTTCCTTATTCCGACTAAACATCGCAACCGCATAGATTGCCATAGGTAAAACGATCATTGACATATCAACAAAGGCATTCTCTTTTTTACTAACAAAAAGATAAGCAGCCAAACTAAATAAAATCGCAAAGGAAATAAACAAGTAAGATGAGGAACAAGCTAAACCCGCTCCGACGATGAACATCATGACATACTTTAACGAATCTTCTTTATCACGCAGCCAACAATACGCTGTATAGATTAAATAAGCAGCTAGCAGAGTGCGGTAAGTATTCCCATAAAACGCAAAGGCAACACGCCAATAGTAGAAATTACTGAAAAATAATGTAAATGCAATAAGCACATACTTAACACTTTTTTGTTTAATTTTTAACCCTTCAGCAAAATTAACTATTAACATGGAAGAAATCAACGAATAGATCATGCCTAATCCCCACGTAGAGATTACAATATTATCAATTTTACCGCCAATTCCGAATAAAACTGACGGAACATTAATTACATGGCATAAAAAAGTACCGATATGATAATAACCTTGGAATAAATACAGCGCATCCCACTCAGCGCCCACCTTTCCAGAATACAAATTAAATAAATTTAAATGTTGATTATCAATGTTCTGAGCAATGTAATTCAAATACATTGGTGAATCTGAGAAACCAATATCGATAAATAACTGGTAAAATACAGCGATGAAAGCAAGAAATGAAGCTATAATCCAAAGGGTATTCCATTGCCAGTAACGTTTAAATAATTCCTTAATATGAAATAACGAATATAGTAGTAAACAGCCGAATATTAGATAACTGCTAGCATAACTCCAAGATACAGACCCATTAAAGAACTGTACAGGATAATAACATAGCTGCAGCGTACATAATAACAAAACAAAGCCCAAAGGAGCGGTAAAGCCCGTCGGCTTTAATTTTAATAATTTCTCAGCAAACAATCCATAACCAGCACTGCAAAATAAAACAACACCTACAGCTAATAATATTTTAATCATAACCTAATCACCTTGTAAATCATATCATAGATCAAACTGACTTTCTATAAAAGCCGGCCCAGAAAACACTGGAACCGGCCGTACTCACCTTAATTTTTATCTTTATTCGATGTTAATTTTACGATTAAGGACATTGTCAAGTAATTAATAGGAATTGTCAGCGGCAAGGCGAAAGCTTTGGCAAAAAGTTTGTCCACGCCGATCCAATTAACGAAGATTACAGTCATTACCATATTAATGATAATTCCCGGAAGATAACTGATTGGAAATGAAATAAAGCTTTTCCAATTCGGTTTTTCATGATAAGTAAAATGCATGTTTAAAAAATAAGAAAAAAACATAGGAACAATATCTCCAAGTAAACTTGAAGTCGATACTGCGATACTGAAACTAACGAAAATCATATATAATATCTGAGATAAAATCGTATTGAACGCACCGATAAAAGCAAACGATAAAAAACTTCTATTTAAAAATTTTTCTTTTATTTTTTCTAACATATTGAACTCCTTAACTCTTTAACCTTATTTAGTTTATCATATTTTGATTCGTAAAGCTTCATTTTCTTCTTCAAACAACCTATAAAATTAACGATTTCTTCTAAATAAAAAACTTGAATGCGTTAAGCAATCAAGCCTTAATAATTATTTAACTTTAATTCAGTCAAATCATGATAAACCTTTTTGTAATCCGCTTCAAGATCATGAATGACAAATAACAATTCTTCAGGTACCTGTTTATGTCTATCAATAAAATCATGACAAGCCTTTAATCCCATGTCCATCGCTTTGATTGATTGATTCAAAATTTCTTCGTCACTATCTGCCATCATCGTTTTAATCTTCTCAGTCATTTCAGATAAGACAGCCATGATCCCAGTAGAATCCGCCGCATCCTCACCATAGGAATTAATTCTGCTTGTCAATTCAGTTTCATGTTTCTGGAAAATATCTAACGAATGCTTTAATGTTTCTCTTAACTTTTCTGATTGCGCTTCGACTAAATACTCCTTAAACGTCGATGCCCCCATATGACAACCTCTTAATAATTCATTTAAATCTTTAACAATTTCGTTATCCATTGAATTCATTTCATTCACCTCTAAAAATAGTATTCCCCATTTTTATATCGATCTATCCTTTTTTCTATAGATAAGTTGACTGTAGATCCATAAACAACAGGTTAAGAAAGTAAGCAGTGCAGATGCTTTTTGGATCCAGGTCCCCGAATAAGTTATGGTAATTATTCCCGAAGTAACATTCTTATTATTCACTTCAACCAATGCACTGTCTTTATTCTTTATTACAGGGAGTTTGAATTGTTTACCATTCGTATCCACCGCAGCAGCAGTATACCCCTTGTAATAAGTTACCGGTATTTGCATCCATGTATTGGTTCCCATCTTGGTAATTTCAAAACTTGTTTTGTTTCCTTGTTTTTCAATGCCGCAAGCAATTTCTTTATTCTCAACAGTCACACAACGGGATACTGTACGATAATCGGTTTGAGCTACTGGCAAATAATCTGCGCCGGCGATTTCAGGTCGGACATAAAAAGAATCGCCATAGTATGGATCCAATAAAGTTCCATCAATCAAAGCTTCATACGGCATGTCCGTTCCAAAAATAATTGGTCTTTCAGCAACGGGCATAATCCGTATAAGCCCCACCATTATTCCACAAACAATTAAAAACGGAACAACTATGATGCCCGATCTTCTAAAAAATCTTACGGAGATAATCGCTGCAGCAGGACATAGAAATAAATCCGCAAGACTCATCAGTCGCCACGGAAACTGAATAATTCGCATCCACGCAAAGTATTCCCAGGGAAATAATCGGCTGCATAAGAAGTAACAAAGATAACCTAAGCCGCAAATCAAATAAAGAAAATTACTCTCTTTTGTTTTTTCTTGATTAAAGAGAAATACGCCGAGCAACGGTAAAATAGGTATCAAAACGCCTAGATTGGTCGTCATTGCCTGTCCTGGATCATAATTAATGTTAGAAACGGAAAAATTCATCGTCATTTCAGTATATTGCCAGGCATTTAATGCGGTTGACGCCAAATCAGAACTTCCTGCATAATAATGTAAATATAGCTCTTGACTTGTCATTTGTTCCAGCATTGGCCACAGATAAAAGGAACATAAGCCGATTGCCCATAAAGCTGCTTTGATGATCGCTGTTCCCCTCTGTCTCTGCTGATTTAACACATGCCAGCGAATAAAGATGAAAACAATCAAAATTAGAACCATCAGATAAAAGGATAGCGTGTGGGAAAGAAGTATACCTGAATAGCCCGTCATTAGCCAAGACCACTTTTTTTCATCACCCCAAAGGACTTCATAGATTCCAATTAAAGCCACAGGCATAAAGACAAAGGCCAGCACTTCCCCTAAAGCTCCGCGAACATAAATATCGGTGAATCGATAGAGTGAAAAAACATAAAGAAATGCAGCCAAATACATTGCGGGCTGCTGCCGGCTAAGCTTCATCGTTAGCTTTCCCATATACCAAGCCGAAAAAAAGCTGCAAAGCAAGAGTAAGAATTGATAGCTGCGCGCCAAGCTTAAGCCCGCATTATAGAGTAAGGCGGGTATAATTAAGAAAAAATCACAGTAGAACAACGGACTGGCATATCCAAAATTATTATTCTTATAGGGATAAATTCGCGGCATGTAATTTCCGTCTTTAAAGCTTTGCGCCAAACCTTCAATTCGGCTTAAGTGAAAACATGTGTCATGTTCCAGATTAACTCCATGAGTCCAATAAGGAGCTAAAGATAACAAGGCAATAACAAGACAGAATAGAACAAAAAACAGTTGTTGCTTTCGCTTCATCTTTTGCCCTCCTTTTATCCAAAGTACCAGCTTGGAAACCATCGCATAAATCCATCAATATAAGCTTGAGTTGTGCCAAAGCCAGCTGTCGCAGGTAAAAATAAAACAAAAAGCAAAATACAAGCAAGGACAAAAATTTTGATTTGCTTTTCGTAACGAACATCCTTGTCAACCAAGCATTTCAATCCGTAAACAAGCGCGACGATTAAAAATGGAACTGAAGGATAATAGTGATAAATAAAAACACAGCGAGTGACTAACATCCAAGGAATGAGCTGAGCAAAATAACAGACTAAAATCATTCCCGCTGTTTTTGTTTTATTTCTGATAAATTCATAGGCGCAGAAAAGAATCGCAATAAACCCAGACCACCAAATCAGGGGATTGCCAAAAGCTGAGATGGTGTAAACAAGATTCTCACTGATATGATGATAATACCAAATTGGACGGGCATCCAGTATCCATTGCCACCATACCGATTGAAAAGGATGGGTTGCTTCAAGATTCGCATGATAGTTATACATCCCCATAGTCTGCTTGAAAACTCCGGCCAGACTCCATCCCTCGCCGCGATTGATTATACACGGCAAATAAGATAAAGCATAGATGATCAAAGGAATCAAAACAAACCACAGGCAGCACCAAAGAAGGGTAATCCAACAGTATTTAGGGAAAACTTCAATTTTATGTTTTTCTAATGCAGTTGGATCTTTTGATCGTTTCGCCTGTCTGTATTCAACATAACGGCTGATTAAGCTGCTGAAAAATAATACGGCTAATCCCATCCCGGCATAAACACCTGTCCATTTTACGGAAACGCCAATTCCCATGCTGATTCCAGCTGCGGCTAATAAACCTAATGATTTCTTAAAATCATCCACATAAAAGTTCATCAAGCAATAACGAATCATGAAATAAGTCATCAGTAAAATAAAGAAAACAGAAAAAGGTTCCAACGTAGCGATTCTCGCCGTTGTTAAATGCATAAAATCACAGGCCAGGAAAATAGCTCCCAGAGCTGCGTAAAAAGTCTTATTAAATAATCTGCGGCAAAGATCATACAACAGAGGGATCATCGCGGTGCTGAAAAGAACCCCGCCAAATCGCCACGCAAAAGGATTATTACCTAATAATTTGATAAAAAACGCAATAACTTGCGTTCCCAAAAGCGGATGGACGAAAGCATACATAACCTGACCTTCAGCAATTTCCTGAGCGTTGCGAACATGATAGATCTCGTCAAAATAGGTTTCATTCAGATACAACGGATCGATCTTCAACTTAGATTGCTCGTCAATAACCAACTGCGGATCGTAAGTGCCTTCAGGATTACTCGAATAAACAGTCAATGGTAAAAAATCATTAAATCCCGCTCGCTTTAATCCAATTTCATTAATAACATTATTCTTTTCTCCAGCCGTGATACGAAGATAGTGATAATTCCATTGTCCTTCAATAATTTTCCACTGGAGATAACTGCTGTTATCAATTTGCGAAATATTATCCCAATCTACCAAATCATTGGATCCTTCGATTAAGACATTTCTTAAACCAATTTGATAACCGCTTTCCAATGCGTTATTATCCCCCTCACCAGAAAGCAGATAAATTCGATCAAAGGCACTGCTTCCATCCTCAATCTGTAAAACAAAAGATTCATTCGACTGAGTTGGCTGCCAACGCGTTTGCGGCAGTTCAGTGTCCCCCAATTGCCAGAATGCAACAACCAGGAACATTAACGTTATTGTCCCGCATATTAAACTATCGAAAGCATTCCAGCCTGCCTTTCCAGCGGATGTTTCTTTTGACTGAATCTTTATTATTTTAGTTTTTTTCTTTAAACTCTTGTATATCATGAAAGAAACAATCAGGATAACACCTTCAATTAGAAGCAAACTAATTAATTCTTGATTATGAAAAAGCGTTAAACTTATTTCTTTTAACATGTTTCAGGACTCCTTTTAGCTAATAGTATATCAGAATCAAACCAGGCTTTCTACATACTTCATACTTACATTTCATTTCGTAAATTGAAAAAGTAAATTCCACGACGAATCAAAAATATGGAAATTACTCTTACAGACAATTCAACAAATAATGTAGTAGAAATTACTCTTACAATTATATATCATAATTAGTGCTCTTACTGTGATGCTTTCATAGAGGAGGACTTTCTATGAATATCAAAGGTTCTAAACATTTAGACTTACAGTACCGTAATTTTATTGAGCAGGGACTGAATAAAAATTCTTCCAAATCTGCTATTGCTGCTGTTATCGGGATGGATAAATCTTCCATTTGCAAAGAAATCAAAAAACATGCCTATGAAGTCAAATTCTCCCGTTAAGGTGTTTCTGCCTATGGTACCTATGATTGCCAAAATATCGCTTCCTGCGGCTTTAATTCATTCTGCCGCAACGCGTGTCCTAATCGTATTCCTATCCCTTGCAAGATCCGTGACAAAACCAGAGGGGTATGCAATGGCTGTGATAAAAAAAGCACTTGCAAGCTCACAAAGCGATTTTATTCAGCCCAAAGAGCCCCAACGGAATATAAATATAGGCTTTCTGATTCTCGTGAGGGTGTCAATCTTACTTACTCAGAACTGAACGCAATCGCTGCTATTATTGTAGAGCCGATCAAAAATGGCCAATCTGTCTACGCAGTCCTTCAGGCGCATCCTGAGATCCATCACTGTGAGAAAACCATCTATAACTGGATCGAAATAGGTGTCTTTCAGCCATTTGGTCTCACCAATCTAGATCTTCGATCCAGAGTCACAAGAAAGCTAAAGAAAAAGGATCAGGTCAAATATAAAAAACGCGAAGACAGGGCATATCTTAAAGGTAGGACTTATGACTGCTTTGAAACCTATATGAGAGAGCACCCTTCCTTATCTGTCGTTTAAATGGATACCGTCTACAATGACGAAACTAACGGTCCTTTTATACAGACTTTCATGCTTGTTTCATTCAGCATCATGATCGGTGTACTTCATTCTGCCAAAAATGCAAAAACAATGGCAAAGGGAGTGCGTTATGTAAAAACACTACTGGGTGATGATCTTTTCCATTCCATCTTTCAGGTCTTATTGACCGATCGAGGAAGTGAATTTTCTGATGCCTTTGCATTTGAGGAACTGGTAGGGCATGTTTTCTATTGTGATCCTATGGCCTCATGGCAGAAGCCTCACGTAGAGAACAACCATCGCCTATTGCGTTATATCTGTCCAAAAGAAATTAGATAATAAAAAACAAGAGTTTTTTGCGTGAATTTGAAAAATCTC
>NZ_JADNPO010000010.1:0-107430 GCF_015558105.1 Holdemania sp. 1001095H_141210_F2 | reverse complement strand
TTGTCCCTCCAGAAAAAGTTTGCAGACTTCGCTCGTCAGAGCG
The DNA here is from genome assembly GCF_015558105.1 of Holdemania sp. 1001095H_141210_F2. Lineage (NCBI taxonomy): Bacteria > Bacillati > Bacillota > Erysipelotrichia > Erysipelotrichales > Erysipelotrichaceae > Holdemania > Holdemania sp. 1001095H_141210_F2. The sequence goes on along the minus strand of NZ_JADNPO010000010.1, from coordinate 107,387 downwards.
ATAAATCAAAATATGTCGCTCCACATAAGTGAATGTAAGTGTATAATTAGGTTAGAACGGAGGGAATTTATGACTAACTTCGATTATTTGAAAGACGAAAAAGATTTTGATAGCTTTGTAGATATTGCGGTTGTCGCAGAAAAAACATTCAATATCGATGTTAGCTCATGTATTTTTAACTGCCGACGAGCGATGGAAGCGGCAATTAAATGGATGTATTCCGTTGATCGAGAATTGAAAGTTCCCTATCAGGATAATCTACATAGCTTGATGAATACTGATGCTTTTAGGGATATCGTGGGGACTGATTTGTGGAATCGATTAGAATTCATTCGCAGATATGGTAATAAAGCAGCCCATACCACAGATAAGAAAAGTGAAAACATAGCTAAAATATGTTTGTGTAACCTTTTCTACTTTATTGACTTTATTGCTTACTGCTATGGCGAAAATTATGAACAGAGAGATTATGATGAAAGCTTATTAGAAACTCAAAAGATAAGTGAACCCGATAATAAAGTACAAGATATTGAATTACAGACTCTGATTGAAGAAAATAAAGCCTTAAAAGCTGAATTAAGTGAGCGCAGAATTCAACAACAGGATACCTATGTTGCCAGGCCTTTGGATTTATCTGAGTTCAAAACAAGGAAGCTATATATTGATGCCATGTTAATTGATGCTGGATGGACAGAAGGCAAAGATTGGCTGAATGAAGTAGAGTTAACAGGAATGCCAAATAAGTCGAATGTTGGTTATGCTGATTATGTTTTATTTGATGATGCGCATAAACCATTAGCGATTATTGAAGCGAAAAAAACATGTGTTGATGTTTCTCAAGGAAGGCAGCAAGCCTCTTTATATGCTGATTTAATAGAAAAACAATATCATGTAAGACCCGTTATTTTTCTGACGAATGGTTTTGATACCCGAATTATAGATAATCAATATCCGGAAAGAAAAGTTTCATCTATTTATTCTAAGCGAGATTTGGAAAAACATTTCAACTTGCAGAAGATGAAATCGCATTTGAAGTATATTGATATCAATAAGGAGATTGCTGGGCGTTATTACCAGGAAAATGCGATTAAAGCAGTTTGCGAAGCTTTCGATGCCAGAAATAGAAGAAAAGCACTACTGGTCATGGCAACTGGTTCAGGTAAGACAAGAGTTGTTATCGGACTTGTCGATGTATTATTAAAAAACGGATGGGTAAAAAACATTCTGTTTTTAGCAGACCGTAATTCTTTAGTTATTCAAGCAAAAAGAAGTTTTGTTAATTTGCTTCCAGAATTGTCAGCGACGAATCTGGTTGAGGAGAAAGATAATTATAACGCACATGCGGTTTTCTCTACCTATCAAACGATGATGGGCTGTATCGATTCAATTAAAGAAGAGGGCAAAAAACTTTTCACTTGCGGGCATTTCGATTTAATCATATGCGATGAAGCTCATAGATCCATCTATAATAAATATAAGGATATATTCACGTATTTTGATGCACCGTTAGTGGGCTTGACCGCAACGCCAAAAGATGAAATTGATAAAAACACGTATGGAATTTTTGAACTTGAAAACCATGTTCCGACTTTTGGATATGAATTAGCTCAAGCTGTAAAAGATGGGTATTTAGTCGATTACTTATCAGTAGAAACAGATTTGAAATTTATTGTTGATGGAATTAGCTGGGATCAATTGAGCGACGAAGAAAAAGAAGAATACGAAAATACCTTTACGGATGAGAATGGAAATTTTCCAGAAAGGATTAGTCCTGAAGCGTTAAATGAGTGGGTGTTTAATGAGGATACTATAAAGAAAGTTTTGAGAACCCTATTTCATTATGGAATTAAAATTGATTATGGCCAGAAAATAGGAAAAACAATTATATTTGCTAAAAATCACAATCATGCGGAAAAAATATACGAAATTTTTAATAAAGAATATCCACAGTTAAAGGGATATGCAAAAGTAATTGACAATTATATCAATTATGCACAAACTGCGATTGATGAGTTTTCGGATGCTAATAAGCTTCCTCAGATAGCAATATCTGTAGATATGTTGGACACGGGGATTGACGTGCCTGAAGTAGTAAATCTTGTTTTCTTCAAAAAGGTAATGAGCAAGGCAAAATTCTGGCAAATGATTGGACGTGGAACCCGTTTATGTCCTGGACTGCTGGATGGGGAAGATAAAAAAGAATTTTATATTTTCGATTTTTGTGGTAATTTTGAATTTTTCAGAATGAATAAAGGGAAAGCTTCTGCGAATATAACCGCTATTCAAGGAGCGATCTTTAACTTGAAATTTGAAATTGTGTGGAAACTTCAAGCTATGGCTTATCAGACAGAGGAATTAAAAGTGTGGAGAAGTACTTTAGTTGATGAATTGGTGGCAAAGGTAAAAGAATTGGATCGTTCCAAATTTGATGTGCGCCAACATCTTAAATTTGTTGATTTTTACTCGAATCCAGAAAATTATGTAACTTTGACCTCTGATGATTGTTCAATGGTTAAAAATGAGCTTACACCGCTGATTCAACCTGATGAAGATGAGATCAGCGCAGTGCGATTTGATGCTTTAATGTATCAGATCGAGTTAGCGTATCTAATGAATAATCGGTATATGAAAGGGTATAGAGATTTAACTAATAAGGTTAAAGAAATTTCCAACGTAGCCAACATTCCGGAAATTCAGGTTCATTCAGACTTAATCAACAAAATCCTGCATACAGATTATTTGGACAATAGCGGAATTAATGAGTTTGAGGAAATCAGAGAAAAACTTAGAAGTCTTATGAAATACTTGCCAAAAGGAAAAATAAGTAAATATGATACTAATTTTGAAGATGATATTCTTTCTATAGAATGGCATGAGTCAGAACTTAATCAAACTAACTTGGAAAATTATAAAGCGAAGATTGAATATTATATTAAGCAGCATCAACAAGACAATCCAGCCATCATAAAACTCAAGTCCAATGAACCTCTAAATTCCAAGGATCTAAAGGATTTAGAATACATTCTTTGGATTGAATTGGGAACGCAACAAGACTATTATTCAGAGTTCGGAGATAAACCATTAGGTGAATTTGTCAGAGAAATTGTAGGCTTGGATATGAATGCCGCGAAAGGGGCGTTTGCGGAATATCTGGATGATGCGGAGCTGAATAGTAATCAGATTTATTTTGTCAATCAGATTATTGAATATATTGTAAGAAACGGTATGCTAAAGGATCCAGAAGTGCTTAAACATACACCGTTTACAGATAAAGGTACGATCCTTGAATTGTTTGGTAATGATTTAAACATGTTAAATGGAATTCAGAATGTTATTAAAAGAATCAATTCTAATGCTTTATCCTGAGATGCAAGTTCTAGGTCTAAGTAAGAATGCGTTATATCATTAAAGCTGGGATAAATTGCTGCCCAGCTTTTAAACTATTTGGGATTTTGATTCTCAGAGTAAATGATTTTATTAGATAATTGCTATTCTTTTGTTCGTAGATTTCGATATCAGATAAATTTAAAAAATTTGATAAGTTATGCCGGAACGGGAATATTGTTTTTCAATTCACTTTAAGCTATTAACAGCATATAAAATTGAGATGTAGAATTTTTTTGAAATTAAGAAAAGATAATTCCAGTAAAACAGATCAGACTACTCAAATCGTCTTGACATTAATGGACTATTGTAGTAGTCTTTATTTAACAAGAAGACTATTGAAGTAGTCTGAAAGGAGGACAGGATGAAATTATTCGATTCTGAATTAAAAATCATGGACGTCTTATGGCGGAAAGGCAAAACACCGGCGAAGGAAATTGCCGATGAGCTGGGCCAGAGTATCGGCTGGAATAAGAATACGACGTATACCGTGATCAAAAAATGTGTGGATAAGGGCGCGGTTTTGCGCACGGAACCCAACTTTCAATGTGAGGCGTTAGTCCGCCGGGAAGAGGTTCAGAAAGAGGAAACCGCGGAGCTGATCAATAAAATGTTCGGTGGAAGCGACGAGCTGTTCTTTTCTTCCTTCTTAAAGAATAAGGGACTCAGCGATGAAAAAGCCGACGAACTTCTGAAGCTGATCGAAAAGATGAAATGAGGAAAAAATCATGTGGATTGTTAAAATGAATATGCCGCTGGTGCTGATGAGTTTGGTCGGGGGCGGAATGATCGTCATCGTGGTGCTGCTCAAAAAAATATTCGGACGGTTTCTGCCGAAACGGTTGTTTCCGCTTTTATGGATCTGCGTCCTGATTCGTCTGCTTCTTCCCTTTTCATTATCGACGCCGTTCAATCTGACTTCACTGCCTGACTGGAAGCTGCCGGTATTCTTTGAACGGTTTGCGGAAAGCGCAGATGTGATCGTACAAGCCGGGACTGCCGGTCAGACTGCGGAAACAAGCGTAACCAAGGATCGGCAAATTGCTTATACAACGACTAACGAAGTCGCGCAGTCAGCGCTTCCGGCATTTCAATGGAATTGGGTAACAATTCGCATTGCCGGAACGCTGCTTTTGGGAGGATTTTTATTCTGGCGCTATACCCAGACGCGCCGCAAATTTGACGATAGTATTTTGATTGAAGACGATGAACGAGTCAGCTCCATTCTGGAAGAACGAAATGTGCGGGCGGAAGTATATCTCAACGATCAGATTGAAGGCCCGCTGGTTTCCGGCGTGCTGCGTCCACTGATTTTCCTGCCCGCGAGCCTGGATTTCCGGGATTCGGAACTGCTGCGGAACATCCTGCTTCACGAATGCGCGCATATCCGCCGCCGGGATAACCTGATGAAGCTGGCCGCATTGCTTGCGCTCTGTATCCACTGGTTTAATCCGCTGGTCTGGCTGATGGTCAACTGGATCAGCCGGGATCTTGAGGAAGCGTGCGACGAAACGGTGCTGACGATCCTGGATATCCAGCAGCGTCAAAGCTATGCCCGGGCGCTGATTCAGATGTCGCGCAAACGTCTGAAATTTGCCTGGAACTACTGTGCATTCAGCCGCAATGAAGTGGAACGCCGGGTCCGCAGCATCGCTGCCTATAAACCGTTGAAGAAAATTATGACAGTCAGTTGTCTGGGCCTGTTGGTCAGCTTTACCATGATCACCGCGGCGGCAGCCCAAACCCCGTTTTCCTCAGAGCTGTCGTCCATGTGTTCCAGCGCGGACTCCCGCTTTATGTTGGAAGCGGAACTGACGCGGGATCTCAATCTGCCATCGACGCAGGAAATCCGCAGCCGTGCCGATCAAGCCTTGATCCAGGTATTGCGCCAGAATCCGCAGGATGGCCTGAACGTCTTGAGAGAAAAAGCCGCAGCCGCGCTGGTTGCCGAATTTCACGCCGAGCCGCGGGCCTTCCATATTGCCGCTTATCTCAACTTAAGCGATGAGATACTGGATCAGGAATATCAGGAACATGAGCTGATCTATGACCACGAAGGCTATACTTACCAGGGAAAAAAGGTCAGAGTGATGGAGGACAAAATGGCCGGCCGATACTCAATGCAGAGCGATGGTCAGGTCGACGTCTATATTGAACGCGATGACCACGGCCAGATCGTTGATCTGAAAATCTACAGGGTTCAAGATTAACTTGTCTCTGATTCAGAAAGGACACTTTGGGACAGGAAAGAAAAAGTTTTACATCGGAGTTTTTACGCTGATTAATTTTAAGAAAAGGATAAGATAAAAGGATAAGATAAAAGAAAACCAGAATGCAGATTGATACGTACAATGACAAGGATACAAAGTCCGTATCATTATTTGGAAGCAACAGGCATTCTGGTTTTTATCATGATTTTAGAAAGATGAATTTCGCAGTCTATCGACACAAGTCAATAAGTTAAGTTTTAAGGTTTGCATGTCTTGCATGGGATATAGCCCATGTTGATCACTTCTTCTCGATCACCATGATAATCCCAACGATTACTGCTTTTTATGGTTTTGACGTGGCGGCAGCTTGGATAGTGAAATTTCATTGTATTTGTATTTAATACATAATCCGCACCCTCACTTTGATATCCTTGCTGACTTGAGGATTCCGATTCCAGGACAATTTGTTTTTCGCTGACGGCAACGGTAATATAATCTTCCAATCCATCACCTTCAACATGAATTTTGGTTGTCCCTGCAGCGACGCCATTGACATTGCCTTGAGAATCGACCGTTGCAATTTCTTCATTATCAGAATAATAGTTTAAATAAGAAGGTGTATTCCCGCCGCTTGAACCATACTGAACATAGGTGCTGACAGTATCTCCGATTTTGATTTGCCAGGCGTTGCTATAATAAGAAGTATTTGCGTATAATAAGAGGGTTTGAGGAGACTGTGCCGGTTCCGGCGTAGGCGCGGGAGTTGGAATCGGGGTAGACTTGACTGCCGGTGAAGGCGTTGGCGAAGGGAGCGGACTTGCAGCGGGCGAAGTGGATGAAGTTGGAGAACTCTCTCCAGCTTTCTGTTCCTGCTCCTTTTCTGCTCCGTTTGAAACGTTTTTTTCTTCTTTCTGCGATTCATTGAAATCGTTGACCGCAAGAGCATCGGGTTCCTGAGTTGCCTCAACTGTAGCGGCAGGTGTGGCAGCGGCGGCCGGTTTATCTGCGGAAGGAACATTGGAAAATAAGATCCCTGAAAAGAACAAAAGAAGCATAAGAACAACAGTCAGACTGGGCTTGACTCTGTATTTCTTCTTTATTTCTGCGATGGATTTGATCGGGGCAATGAACAAAGCTGCGAAAATGAACAGGACTGTTGCGAATAATCCACCTCCGGAAATAAAGTTGGCCAGAGCTATCAAGGCGATGAATGCAGCGAGAATTCCGGTAAAGCAACGTAAAAGGACGGGGCCTGGCGATGATTTCTTTTTCATGAAAATGAACTCCTTTCATAACGGCCTGGAATATAAATTTATTATATCATTAAACATTCGTTACTCTAATTAATTTGAAAGAAGCAGAGTAAATGAGTCCTCGTTTTGTAAAACAGGAAGAAAGTTGTTTCATTAGTGTGATCAAGGCTCAGAAAGAGGACTGATGAAAGGATGTCAAAAATAAATCAGCAAGCTGAAAAGAATAAAAAACAGGCATATTGCCTGATGTGATATCGGAAAACCCGCGGTTCAATTTTTTGATGTGATTTTCATTCTTTGATAATCATTTATCATTTTATCGGTAAAGCAGAATCGAAGGAAATAAGAACAAATACGGCGCCGTCAAAACCGCCAGAACCAACGCCGCTTTGCGCTTCTCACTGAGCGACCAGTCCAGCTTGCGGAAACTGATTTTGAGGTTGAAAAAATAAATCAGAGCCCCTGCTGTCGCCACTATCAGCGCAACAAGCAGAAATCCGGCAAAGTTGGAAAATGGATTAAACTGCATTGCGTAGGGAAACGGATCGCTCAAAACGGTGGAGAGGATAAGCAATATTGCGGCGCCGATGAAATCGGCCAGATAACCAAACGCAAAGATCCCAGGAAAGCTCTTTTTCCAGGCTGAAACGAAAGACTTATGATTCATTTTGCAGCCCAGGGCCAACACCAGCGAATCAATCGCGGCGTTCCCAAGGAATGTGATCAGGAAAAGCCAGGTGGAAGGAATAAACAAAAAGAACCAGATGGGAAACAGAATATTATAGAAGCGATCTTTTTTCATAAGCTCTCCTTTACTGAATCAGGCCATTGCGCCAGCTCTGGATTTTCAGCAGCGGCGTATCATTGCCTTGTGAAGATTCCGGTTATCTCTATTATATAAGGAAAAACGATGTGAAGGAAGAAGACCGGCGAAACGTAAGAAAATTGTAATGGGCCGGTATGAATCACTTACCTTTTTATGCCGGCAAGGAAACCAGAGATAAAAGTAACGTTTGACAGCCAGCCTCTTAATCCAGTATGATGAACGAAACAAGGCTGTCCGCTGCCGCCTAGGGAAAATGGATTTTGTCCGCTGGAAATAAGCGGAAGCGGCAAAGAGGGAAAGGAAGGATCTTATGGAAGCGATCGTTCGTGTCGTTGTGCATCTGGCCTGTTTTGCGCTGGCACTGTACGCCATGCAGGCCCTGAACTATGAAAAACTGATCCGCAAAGGGCGTGTCGTGCAGGCCCAGCTGCTGTATATTCTGACCGCGATGTGCATCGCTTTGTTAGCGGCGCAGTTTTTACTCAATCTCGTCATCAAGATCCATGTATAAACAAAAAGGACATGGACATACTCACCACTAGAGGTGAAATCCATGTATATGTACGAAAAGAAAAGTACCAAAGGCAAAGCAACCGCCGTGATCCTGATGACGATGATTCTGATTCTGATCTCCGGTTTCTTCATTGCCAATTCCACTTTATTCAACAACAAACCCGTCCTTCCGGTCAATCAGCCGGACGCCGTGGCTTCCCTGCATATCCCGGTCGTACTGCCGGCAGACGAAACCGTCGCCGCGCCGTTTGCGATCAACGCCAAGGAAGTCCTGCATTTCTTCGATAAAACAAAAAGCGAAGACGTGCTCAGTCAGGCCGTTACGGAATTTGAAGGCGTGTATCGTCCGAATCAGGGACTCGATTACGCGTATGACGGCAAAGTCTTCGAGGCCACGGCGATGCTTGGCGGAACGGTGACGGAAGTCAAAGAAGACGCGATGTTCGGCAAGAGCGTCACGGTGAAAACCGGGGAAGATCTGGAAATTACCTATCAGAGCTTATCCCAGGTATCGGTGAAAAAAGATCAGGTTGTCAATCAGAACGATGTCCTTGGCCTGGCAGGCGAAAACATCTATAACAAGGATCTGGGAATCCATCTTCATGTCGTGGTGCAGAAGGACGGTAAGCTGATTGATCCGGCAACGGTCATCGGCATGAAGCCGGCTGAAATAAAATAGCACTTCGGTGCTGTTTTTTTCTGACAGGTACGCGCTGCGATAGCCCTTGAAATAGTTACAAATTCATTAATTCTGGTGTTATTTTAAGGAGTTGTGTTATAATGTTTGTGTTTACACGAGATGCGGAGGTTGGTTTATGTTGTTTACCAAAGAAGTAGGTATCGACTTAGGTACCGCGAATACATTAATTTACGTTAAAGGAGAGGGCATCGTGTTGAACGAGCCTTCCGTTGTTTCATTAGATGCAGAAACGAAGAAGTGCCTGGCTGTCGGCCAGGACGCGAAGGAAATGCTGGGCAGAACCCCGGGCCGCGTCAGCGCGATCCGTCCGTTAAAGGATGGCGTCATCGCCGATTTTGAAGTCACCGAGCTGATGCTTGAGCATTTTATCCGCAAACTGAAACTCAAGGGAATGTTCTCCCGTCCGACGATTCTGATCTGCTGCCCGTCGAACATCACGTCCGTCGAACGCAACGCGATCCGGGACGCGGCTTACCGCTGCGGCGCCAAGCGCGTTTACATCGAAGAGGAACCAAAGGTTGCGGCGATCGGTGCGGGTCTGGATATCGCCAAGCCGACAGGCTCGATGGTTCTGGATATCGGCGGCGGAACGACCGACGTTGCGATTCTTTCCCTGGGTGAAATCGTCACCAGCACGTCCTTAAAGATTGCGGGCGATAAGCTCGACCGCGATCTGATCAAATATGTGAAGGAAAGCTATAAGCTCTTGATCGGCGACCGCACTGCGGAAGAAATCAAGAAGCGCATCGGCACGGCCTGGAGAGGCAGCCGCAGCGATTCGATGGACGTCAGTGGGCGTGACCTGGTCACCGGTCTGCCGCACACGATCACGCTGAATTCGGAAGAAACAGAACTGGCCATGCGCGAAAGCCTGCAGGACGTCGTCCGGGCCTGCCGTACAGTTCTGGAACAGACACCTCCGGAATTGAGTGCGGATATCGTCAGCCGCGGCGTAGTCTTAACCGGCGGCGGCGCGCTGCTGCAGGGGATCGATCAGCTGCTGATCAACGAGCTGAACGTTCCGGTGTATGTCGCTGAAAACGCGCTGTCCTGCGTGGCGGAAGGCACGGGCGTCATGCTTGAAAATCTGCATCTTGTTCGCTAGTAACCAACAATATCGCTGATTCAGCGATATTTCTTTATCGTAGTCTGGGGGTACTTTCAATGCTGCATTTGATTGAAGGCGCCTTTCCGTTCTTTGCGCTGCCGTTTGTGATTTCTCTGATCTGCGTACCGATTGCCAAGCGCATCGGATTCGCCTTAAAGGTGTACGCAGTGGAAAACAACCGAACGGTTCATCACGGAAAGATAGTGCAGATGGGCGGTCTGGCCGTTTTCGTCGCCTTTATGATTTCAATGGCCTGTTTTTTGAAGGCCGACTCGACCATCAACGGGATCCTGATCGGAGGCTCGGTGGTCTTTTTGGGCGGCTTGCTCGACGACATGATCAATTTGTCGCCATTAAAAAAACTGTTGTTTGAAGTCGCCGGGGCGCTGATCGCGATTCTGGTCGGCGGCATCGGCCTGACGTCGATCACCCTGCCGTTTGGCATTGAGATCAATATGATGCCGTTTTCCTTTCTTGTTTCGTTTATCTGGATTGTCGGCGTGACCAACGCGATCAACCTGATCGACGGGCTGGACGGCTTATCGGCAGGCATCTGCTTTATCGTCGTCTGCACGATCGGCTTCATCGGTTTCTTTATGGGACGCCGGGATATTCCGGTGATCTCCTTGATCCTGGCGGGTGCGATCGCCGGATTTCTGCCGTACAATTTCCATCCGGCGTCGATCTTCCAGGGCGACTGCGGGGCGTTGTTCCTCGGATTCACGCTGGCCTGTCTGTCGCTGCTGGGGTTTAAGACGACGACGTTCATCACGCTGGGCTTCCCGGTGATCATTCTGTTCGTTCCGATTTCCGACACGCTGATCGCAATGGTGCGGCGGAAGCTGAGCGGCAAGGGGATCATGCAGGCAGACCGCTCGCATTTGCATCACATCTTAATGTATAAGCTGAAACTGGGACACCGCAACACCGTGCTGGTGCTGTATCTGGTGACGGCGCTGTTTGGCGGCTGTGCCGTCTTGAGCTATTTTAATGAACAATGGGGCATGATCATGCTTGTGTTGCTGACGATTGTGGCCGAGATCTTTGTGGAAGCGACCGAAATGATCAATCCAAAGTGGCATCCGTTATTGGGACTGTGCCGGCGCCTGACGGGACATCCGAAGAAGAAGGCGTTAGTCGAGGAAACAGATCCGAGCGACGCCAGCGAAATCCTGAGTGAAACAGAGTCCGATGCGGAGCATACGGAAGCAAAGGATCAGGAAGAGAAGGGGCCGGCAAAGACGAAAGCCTCGAAAGAGGAAGAGCCATCGGATGAAAATGAAGCAGATTCCGAGAAGAACGAAGACCTGAAATAAAAGAAATAAAAAAGACACGGAATTGGAAGGGTTTGCGAACTTCATGAATTCCGTGTTTTTAAATGCATAAAAACTGTTTTTTTTACGGTGGGGAAAGACAGAAGAAAGGCAGAAGAAAGGCTAAAGAAAGGCAGAAGAAAGACAAGAAAGACTGTTAGCCGTCAGCCATTTTCGTTAAGCTTCAAACAACGCTTCGAAATAATGAATGAGATAATGATAAAACGGATGAATCAGAGCTGTCCGGGCGCTGTCCTGCGGATGCAGGGAGATTCTTAATTCGCGGGCACATTGCGGACTGGCTATCGGAATCAGCTTCACGTCTTCGCCGATGGCTCCCCAGGTATGTTCGGGCCAGAAACCGATGCCGCTGCCTGCCCCGATCAGATTGCGCACCGTTGCCGGGCTGTCGCTTTCAAAGATAATTTTCGGCTGAAAGCCTGCCGCCTGACAGAATTGATCGCAGATCTTCCGGAATTTCCGGTTTCCGGCCAGACAGATAAAGCCTTCTTCCTTTAACTCTTTTAAATCAATGGAGCTCAGCCTGCTGTAAAGGGAGGCAGAAGGAACCGCAAGCAGAATCGGTTCCCGGAAAGAAACGGAATTGTCCACTTGGTGCGAAACCGCCGGCAGTTCTGTCAGCGTATCGACGGATAAATCACAAATTTGCGTCAGTTCATTCTGCATGATGGAAAACAAGATTTCCGAATGATCATGTTTGTAGGCGATCACGGCGTCCGTCACAGCCCGGGAAGCCGCCAGGACATTGATGTGCAGCGTGCAGGCACTGCGCTGAGCCAGCTGCCGCATCTGCTCGGGGATCTGATCTAAAGCTGACAGAGGTTCGCGAAGCATACCGTAAAGCGCACGGCCATAGTCCGTCAGCACGATGTTGCGGCCGCGCGAGGCAACCAGGGGAATGCCGAGTTCATCCTCCAACCGGTGAATTGATTTGGTGATCGCCGGTTGTGCGACGTGCATCCGTTCTGCAGCCCGGGTCACGTGCTGAAGCTCGGCCACGGCGGCAAAATAGCGTAGCTGGGTTAACTCCATAATTCTTCCTCCTTTCATAACGGTTTGTTATTAATTCGATCAATATTAACTATTACTTATTATACATGAACGGTGCTATACTTGGAAAGTCTGATAGGGGGTTTTTTATGAATAAGGATTTAACCGTAGGGAAACCGGCGGTTGTGCTGTGGAAATATTCGCTTCCCCTTTTCGGGAGTATTATTTTCCAACAGCTTTACAACATTGCCGACAGCTTTGTGGCCGGCCGCTGGATCGGTACGTCGGCCTTGGCGGCCGTGGGAAATTCCTATGAAATTACATTGATTTATATCGCGTTTGCGTTTGGCTGCAATATCGGCACGTCAGTCGTTGTAGCGCGGCACTTCGGATCGAAAAATTATAACCGGCTGAAGACGGCGGTGACGACCTCGCTGATCACCAGCACGGTGATCGGACTGGCGCTGACCGGGCTGGGCTTGATCGGCGCGGACTTCCTGTTGAAGCTGATTCAGACGCCGGCGGAAATCTTCGGGGATTCGTTAGAATATCTGTTAATTTATCTGGGCGGCTTCCTGTTTCTTTTAATTTACAACATTGCGACGGGGATTTTTTCAGCGCTGGGTGATTCGCGGACGCCGTTTTATTTCCTGGCGGTGTCTTCCGTTACGAATGTGTTTGTCGATATTCTGTTTGTCGCGCAGCTGAACATGGGCGTGGCTGGCGTAGCATGGGCGACGTTTCTTTGTCAGGGCGTTGCGGCGGCCGCGGCGTTGACCGTCGTGTTGAAACGGCTGCAAAGTCTTCCGGAAAGCGGAAAGGCGCCGCTGTTTTCCACTGTTTGTCTGAGAGAGCTGACGCTGATCGCGGTGCCGAGTATCTTACAACAGGGCTTTATTTCCGTTGGCAATATCATGATTCAAAGCATGATCAACGGCTTTGGCATGGCGGCGGTGGGCGGCTATTCCGCGGCGGTGAAGCTGAATAATATGACGATCACTTCGATTACGGCGATCGGCAACGGGATGTCCAATTATACGGCGCAGAATGCCGGGGCCGGAATCCCGGAACGGATTGAAGCGGGACTTTCGGCTGGAATCAAACTGGCGGGGATGATCGCGCTGGTGTTCGCGGGGCTGTATCTGGCGGCCGGTCCGGCGTTTGTCGGCTTGTTTATCACCGACGGCAATCAGGCGGCCTTATCCGCCGGCGTGATGTTCTTGCGCATCGTTTCGCCGTTCTATCTGGTGATCGCGGTGAAGCTGATCGCGGATGGAGTGCTGCGCGGAGTGAATCGGATGAAGCTGTTTATGACGGCGACGTTGACGGATCTGGTTATCCGCGTCGTCTGCGCTGGTCTTTTCTCAACGGTTCTGGGGCTGGGCTTAACCGGAATCTGGCTGTCCTGGCCGGTTGGCTGGCTGATCGCAGCCACAATGTCGGTGTCCTTCTACCGTGCGGTGAAGCAGCAGCGCTTCGATATCCCGCAGGAAGCGATCCAGCCGGAAATGCCGGCCGAAGAAACGGCGGCGGAATGGATCGAAAGTGAAGCATGATCCAAACTGAGCCAGATCTGAAATAACGCTGTATATTCTGATTTTTGATCCATTGGGTCAAGATGGAAACCTGATGCAATGATTCAATCCCGCATCGGTGGTGAACGCTTTCTGGATTTGCGTTGCCGCCGGTAAAGGGGATTGGATCGGAAGTCAGGTTTTTCTTTTGGAACCGGATGAGGTTGAATTAATTTTTCTGCAATACTTGTGAGCGGCAGGCAGGGAAATTCGTATGCAGAAAAAAAGTATTCTCGCAAACCGAGAAGAAAGCAGGCAAAATGTGAAATCGGGCAACATTATAATCAGGAAGGTGAAGAATGATGAAAAACAACCTGATGCTTGAACGTCCGGCTTTGAATTTGTCGCCGATTTACAGTGAAGATCCTTCGCTCAAGGAACAGTGGGGAGCGTATCTCTCATTAAAGGAAGAAGAATTTTCCGCGCTGTCGGTCCGGCAGGCGCATTGCCATCTGGTCAGCGAAGCGAACTGGCTCAACCGCAAGGATGCCCGCAGCTGTGTCCAGCTGGGCGTGAAAGCGAAGATCGGTGATATCTGTTACATCGACTTTGGCCAGGCGTATCTGAATGAAGCGGGTTTTCAGCACTTCGGCGTGATCCTGTCCTTCTGCAATGGCAAAGCGTTCGTCGTGCCGATGACGTCCAATCCGGTAACCTATAAAATGGCGTATGATCCGATCGAATGTCCGAACGGCCGCCGGCATCTGATGCGGATTGGTCTGATCGAAGGCATGAAGAAAGAGTCGGTGCTGTTTCTGAACGACTGCAAATACATCAATACCGCCCGGATTATAGACGTCAAAGCGACGATCCCTGAAAACAGCGCGCTGTTCCGTCATATTGTCAACCGCGTCAAAGAATGCCTGATGCTTTAGAAATTGAAAAGAACTGGAAGATTCGACAGGGTTTTCAGCGAAGCTTTCTTACAATAGCCTTAAGAAGGTGAAAAACATGAGTCAGCTGACCCTAAAGAAGTCTACGGCATGGCTCCGGAAGTTTCATAGGAGCGATGGGTTTTTAGTTTTCAGTTTTTTCTTCACTGCGCTTTCATTTCGATCCGCAGTGTTTCTTTATCCCGGACTGGCCTTTTTCTATCAGCGCAACCGCAGGGAGGGAATGGCGGCGGCAATCGGCACGCTGGCTGGCAGCTGTTTCTCTGGCTTTGCCGGATTTTACTGTCAATTACTGCTGCTGGTCTTCTTCCTGCTGCTGATTTGTCTGATCCAGCTTTTGCGGCAGAATTTATTCGCGTGGTTTCCAATGATCTGCGGTCTGAACGTCCTGCTGGCCAGTCTGGCGACCGGAACGGCCTTCGCGCAGGGGTTGGCCGCGGCGGGGGCGGGGGTTCTGATCTGCCGCTTCACCCAGTCGGACTGGATGTGGATCGACACGGAATTCAAGCTCAGCATGATGATGCTGGGAATTCTCGGAAGCAGTCTGATCTATCCGATCATGACCATCTTTCCATTGGAAGGCGCATGGATGGCGTCGGTGCTGGTGATGGCATGTCTGGCCATGACGATGCCGGTGCGTGAATATCTGGCGTTGTGTTTAGGCTTGTTATTCTGTTTTCCCATCGGCAGTCATACGCCGGTCTGGTGCGCGGCGTTGTTATTGTTGAACATCCTGCGGCAGGATATGGGCTGGCTGCGCTTCTTAGGCTGGATGGTGCCGTTAATCTGGACCCGGCAGCCAGCCTGGTCGCTGGCTTCAGCGATCGTGATCTTTCTGGCGGCGCAGCAGTTCCCGGCCTCGCAGATCACGCAGCGCTGGGTGAGCGAGGAAAAACAGACGCTGAACGGTCAGCGGATCGAAGGCCGCAAGCGGACTTTACTGCACCAGCTATCGCAGTTTTCGCATATCTTTGATTTGATCGCCGATTATTTCAAACCGATTCACCCAAGTCAGTCGCGGATTCTGGAAGGGATGGCCGATGCACTGGATACCGTGGCGATGCAGATGAAGCAAAGCGTCGTGGATGACGAAGCGCTGAGCGATAAACTGGTGAATCTGTTGGAAGGGTATCACTTTGAAGTCAAGCGCGTCCATGTTCAGCAATGGGAGGAAGGTCCGCTGCAGGTAGTGATCGACTTCTCCCAGCTGTCGCACAGCGAATTGGAGGAAGTCGTCCTGCCTCTGATCCACATGGTCGTCGACCCGGATCTGAAGGTGACGCGGTTTCAGCGCAACCGGATTTTCTATACCGGCAGCCGGCTGGAGTTGTCGACCTCTCAGCCTTCAACATTGAAAACACGATTATTTACTTTAAAGAAGGATCCTGAGGTTTCCGGCGATACCAGCGCGGTGTTCCGCAACGGTCAGACAACGATCTGTACGATCAGCGACGGGATGGGCTGCGGCCCCCAGGCGGCCCGCAGTTCCCAATTTGTCACGCAGGTGCTGCAGCGGATGCTGAGCGCCAAGCTGCCGGTGGAAGCGGCGGTGCAAAGCATTAATGCCCTGCTTCATGCCGATCAGCGGGAGTTGTTCGCAACCTTGGATTTCCTGTGTTATGACCAACGCCGCCATCAGGCATTCCTGAGTAAGTCCGGGGCGTGTCCGACGTATCTGATCCGGGAGGATCAGATCATGGAAATCAGCGGCGAATCACTGCCGATCGGGATCATTCAGGAAATCGAAACGGATTGCTTTCAAATTGACTGTCAGGATCAGGATTGCTTTGTGATGAGCAGCGACGGCGTGGAAAAACAAGTGCTCGATCAGTGGATCCGCGGCGGCGATCCGGATCAGATTCTGCAGCGGATTGAAACCGGTCTGCGTGCGATGGAGGAAACCGGCTGCGCCGACGACGTGACCGTGTTAATCGCCCGTGTCAGCAAGCGCTGACGCGGGTTTTTCACATTTTGGACTTCAAAACAGAAAAAAGCCTGAATTTATACAATAATCCGGGATTGTCGCAGGCGAATCGCTTGGCAACGGAATACTTCTGTGGTTCAATAAATAAAACCAGGATTCAAGCGGAAGGAGGCGGTACGATGCGGTGGAATCAACTGGCGGAAAAAAAGTGGATCGTGGGTGTTTCCGGGGGGCCGGATTCGATGGCGCTTCTGGATTTGTGCCGCCGACATCGTGTGAGCGTTGTGTGCGCCCATGTGAATTATCATCATCGGCCGACTGCTGACCGCGATCAACAGATCGTTGAAGCGTATTGCCGCAGCTATGCGATCCCGTTTTATTCGCTGGATCCGGTCAAGGAAACGTCCGGAAACTTTCAAGCCTGGGCGCGCGAGGCGCGGTATGCCTTCTTTGCGCGGCTGGCCGATCAGGAAGCGGCGGCAGGTGTTCTGATTGCTCAGCATCTGGACGATTTTCTGGAAACGGCGCTGCTTCAGCAGGAGTCTGGAAGGCAGTGCGAAGTGCTGGGCATCCGGGAAGAAGGCCGGGTGCTGGGCGTGGTCGTCGTCCGGCCGTTGTTAAGCTGGACGAAGCGGCAGCTGCAGGAATACTGCGGCCGGCATAAAATTGCCTATGGGATCGACGAATCCAATCTGAGCGACGATTACCGCCGCAATCAGCTGCGTCATCATGAACTGGCGGAACTCAGCGAAGCGCAAAAGCGGAGTGAAGTCAGAAAACTGAAAGTGCGCAACCGCAATCGTCAGAAAAAGAAGGAAGCTGTCAAAGCGAAGCTGAATCCCGCGGATCCAGTCATTTCCCAGGAAATATTTCTCACGCTGAGCGAAGCGGAACAACGAATTTTTCTGCGTGCGTGGATGCAGGAACAGGGCGTGGTTCCGCCTTCAGAAGCCTTTCTCATCGAGCTGATCAAAGCGCTGAAGCAGAAAAACGGGAATTTCGACGTGAGTTTCAGTAAAGACCGCCGGTTTCAGGCGGCTTACGGATTCTTTTCACTTGACTTCACAGATGAGGTATCTTATTGTTATGTTCTGGATAAAATAGAATTGTTCGCGACGCCGTATTTCAGGATCGCGGAGAACGGAGAATCCACGGAAGCGGTCACACTCTATCAGGAAGACTTTCCGATCACGATCCGCAATCCCCGTCCCCAAGACGCGATTCAGCTCCGATTCGGCACAAAACGCTTAAACCGGTGGTTTATCGACAGGAAGATCCTGCCGGATCAGCGCCGGCGCTGGCCGGTTGTCGTCAACTGCCGCGGCGAGATCATTCTGGTCCCGAAAATAGGCTGTAATGTCGCACATTACTCTAACAATCCAACTTGTTTTGTGATAAAATAGGGATATTCTGGAGGTTTGGCTATGCATCCGTGTTTAGAAAAAGTTTTACTTAATGAAGAAGAAATTGTAGCTCGCTGCAAAGAGTTGGGACAACAAATTACCCAAGAGTACAAAAACAATGAACAACCACCGCTGTTAGTCGCGCTGCTGAAGGGATCCGTCCCTTTTTTGGCAGAATTGATCAAGCACATTGATCTGGACATTCAGTTTGATTTTATGGACGTTTCCAGCTATGAGGGAACAGAGTCGATCGGCGATATCAAGATTATCAAGGATCTGGACTGCTCTGTCAAAAATCTGGACATCCTGTTGGTCGAAGACATCGTCGATACCGGCAGAACGTTAAAAACGGTCAAGACGATGCTGAAAAACAAAGGGGCGCGGACTGTCCGCGTCGTCACGCTGCTCGATAAGCCGGACCGCCGGGTTGTCGATATTGAGGCGGATTATACCGGCTTTGAAATTCCAAACGAATTCGTAGTCGGATTTGGACTGGACTTCAATCAGAAGTACCGCAATTTCCCTTTTGTCGGTGTCCTGAAAGAAGAATGCTACAAGTAACGCTAGCGAAGGAGTGATACAATGCGTAATAATCGTTGGATCAATTTTGTTCCGTATCTGATTGTGATCCTGGCGCTGTTCAGTTTGATGAACATGAATACCGGGACTGCGACACAGAATCTGACCTACAACGAGTTTCAAAAGTTAGTTGAAGAACAGAAAGTCACCGAAAGCGCAGTGACGGTCGGCGACAATGTGATTAAAATCAAGGGTGTTTTTGAACAGGACGGCAAGAAGGTCGGCTTTACCGCTTCTGTGCCGCGCTCGGAAACCGAAGTCGACGCGCTGATGAGCGCGCTGGAAGCTGCCGACGTCAAGGTCAGCGACATGAACGAATCGAATCTGTTTTTAGATACGATCTTATCGTTGATTCCGTTTGTGATTTTCGGTGCGATGGCGTTTTTCCTGATTTCCAAGATGAACGGCGGCGGCAATAACAAGGCCTTTGAATTCTCAAAATCCCGGGCCCGGCTGGAAGGCAACATCAAGGTTCGCTTTGACGACGTCGCCGGGTGCGATGAAGAAAAACAGGAAATGGCGGAAATTATCGACTACCTGAAATCGCCGAAGAAGTTTGCCAAGATGGGCGCGCGGATTCCGAAGGGCATCCTGATGGTCGGCTCGCCAGGTACTGGTAAAACATTATTGGCGAAGGCGGTTGCGGGTGAAGCAGACGTTCCGTTCTATTCGATTTCCGGCTCGGATTTCGTTGAAATGTTCGTCGGCGTCGGCGCGAGCCGTGTCCGCGACATGTTTAAAAAAGCGCAGCAGACAGCCCCGTGTATGATCTTCATTGATGAAATCGATGCGGTCGGCCGCCAGCGCGGCGCGGGTTTAGGCGGCGGTCATGATGAACGGGAACAGACATTAAACCAGCTGTTAGTCGAGATGGACGGCATTACGGACAATGCCGGTATCGTCGTGATTGCGGCGACCAACCGGCCCGACGTCCTCGATCCGGCGCTGTTGCGGCCGGGCCGTTTTGACCGTCAGATTACCGTTTCTCTGCCGGATCGCAGAGGCCGTAAGGCCATTCTGGAAGTCCATGCCCGCAACAAGAAGCTGGCTCCGGAAATTGATCTGGACGCTTTAGCGAAGCGGACGCCGGGCTTTTCCGGCGCGGATCTGGAAAACGTGCTGAACGAGGCCGCGATTCTGGCGGTGCGGGAAAACAGCGATCTGATCCACATGCACAATCTGGACGAAGCGATTGACCGCGTCATGATGGGCCCGGCCAAAAAGTCCAGAAAATATGATGAAAAATCCAAGAAACTGGTGGCTTACCATGAATCCGGCCATGCGATCGTCGGCCTGAATCTGGAAAACTCCAATATTGTTCAGAAAGTAACGATCATTCCGCGCGGCACCGCCGGGGGCTACAACCTGATGACGCCGAAGGAAGAAAAGATCATGAACACGAAGAACGACCTGATGTCGGCGATCACCGGCTACATGGGCGGCCGCGTCGCGGAAGAAGTGTTCTTTGACGATATCACAACCGGTGCGGTGAACGATATCGAGCAGGCGACGAAGATGGCGCGGGATATGGTCACGCTGTACGGCATGAGCGATCTCGGCCCGGTTCAGTATGATCATGGTCAGCAGAACGTCTTTTTGGGCCGCGATTACAACTCGGCGAGCAACGTATCCGGACAGGTTGCGTTTGAAATTGATCAGGAGATTCGCAAGATCATCGACCAGTGCCATGATGAAGCCAAGAAGATTATTCTGGAGCACAGAGATGAACTGATCAAAATCGCGGAAGCGCTGATTGAAAATGAAACGCTGACTGCCGAACAGATTGATAAGATCATTAAAGGCGAACCGTTTTTGGATCTGCCGACACCGGAGATGAAAGCGGCAGCTGCCACGGAATCGGCGGAATCTGCGTCCACGATTGCGGAAACGCCGGAAAATTCACGTCCGGAAGCGGAAGCTGAATAAGTTAACAAAAGGTGGTCTATGCGGCCATCTTTTCTTGTTTGCAAAGGATGAGCGTATGATCTGTTATACAGCGGATCGTTTTGAAATGATTCTGGCTTAGGGGAAGAGGATCATATTCCAGATTTGGAATACAGAACAAGGCTGCCGAAGCGTTGGAATCGAAGCAAGTTGGAAATCAGGTATGGTTTATTGGACCGGGAATCGATTATAATTAAGAAGTTCAGAGTTTATTGCAACCTTCTCAAATTGACAATAACCTGAAAAAACAGAATAAACGATGGACATGCAGGCTATGAAGTAAGGCAGGAATAACTATGGAATACAATCAAATTTTAGCGAAACGGATACAGGAACTATGCAGGCTTAAACACATCTCAGTGGAGATTTTGGGGAAAAAAGCGAAGATTAACGAGCGGACGTTGACGCGGATCGTAGAGGGAATGTATAAAAATCCAGGTATGGCAACAATTTTCCGCATTGCCTGTGCTTTTGATATGACTTTGGCGGAATTTCTGGATTTCCCTGAAATCAATGATTATGAATTTTCCGAATCCGGATGCGCCTCTTTGTCGAAGCCGAAGGATTCCGAGGGATAAAACGGGCGATTCAGGCATAGAAAAAGCCGGAAAAAGGGGTTACAATACAAACAGGAGGTTTGTTATGAAAATTAGTGAAGTCATACAGAAAATGAAACAGTATCATCGCGGAATCGCCAATGGCAAACCGATTGACGACGCGGTAACCCGGGATCAGATCCTTTACGGAAATCCGGATCAGGAATGTACCGGCATCGTGACGACGTGTTATGCTTCAGTCGACGTCATCCGCAAGGCCAGCGCCAGCGGCGCCAATCTGATCATCAGTCATGAAGCGCTGTTCTGGAATCACGGCGATCATACCGACTGGCTGGACGAAGCTCGGAATAAAACCTTTCTGGCAAAAAAGCAGCTGCTGGATGAAACCGGCATCGTCGTCTGGCGGGATCATGATTATATCCATTCCGGGATTCCGATGAACGGCGGCTATGTAGACGGGATTTTTCATGGCGTTATGGTCACTTTAGGCTGGGAAAAATATTTATGCTGCGATCCGGTCCGCCCGATGGTTTTTGAGATACCGGAAACGCCGGTTAAGGAAATTGGACGCCTGATCATGGAGAAATTCCATCTGACCGGATTGAAAATGCTGGGAAACACCGAGGCGAAGGTCAGGAAAGTCGCGATTGCCAGTCACATCCTGGGCGGCGACAACGATATGATCACCCGGATTGATCAGGAAAATATCGACTTGTTGATCTCGATGGAACTGATCGATTTTACCGTCAGCGAATACATCCGCGACAGTGCGATGCTGGGGATGCCGAAAGCGATTCTGGCAGTCGGCCATTTTAATACGGAGGAACCGGGAATGGAATACATGGTCAGCTATATCCCAAAAGCGCTGGGCGAAGCCGTTCCGTGCCGTTATATCCAGTCCGGCGATATGTATGAATTCATGACTGCTTAAACGATGGCATAATTTTCTTAAGGGGCAAAGGTGTTCAGATGCCGCCGGATAAGCTTAAACAGAAGGAATCAAAGTCAGTTGTTAAACGACAGCTGGCTTTTTTTATTGTATCGAAGATCAGTTTTCTGATCCCCATTGCTCTGAAAAATTCCTGCGTCAAAACAACGGGGGAACTGAATGTAAAAAATATAAGAGATAAAAATATAGTCATATTATTGAATGATTATACATATATAGTGCTAGGCGTAAGGCGAGAGAGAGGGCGAAAGACAAAGAGAGAAAGCGAAAATAAATAACATAATAAAGCAATAAATGATTACAAAGTCACTGATTTACGATGCTTTCATTCCAACTCAAAAAGAAAATCCTACAAAAATCTACAAATTTATCTTGACGTAAGCGTATTCACGAAATATATTATGTATATACAATAAACAAAAACATGATTATACAGGAGGAGAAAAATGGAAAAACCGACGATGGCTGGATATATTCTGGATCAAGGCCGGGCACTTCGTCAGTCGTTTGCCGAAAGAGCCTGTTTCGTCAATCCGATGATTGAATTGTTCCTGAATCAAGATATCCGGAAAGTTTATTTTCTGGGTTCAGGAACAAGCTATCATGCGGCGCTGAGCTTTAAGAACTGGTTTGAAAAATACCTGAAGGTGGAAGCGGAAGTCGTGATTCCGACGGTATTTACGAATTATACGCAGATCAATAACAATGAGATCTATCAGCCGCATCAGATTCTGGTCGTCGGCATCAGTCAGTCAGGCACCAGCGTTTCCACGGTGGAGGCGATGCGCAAAGCTAAAAATGCGGGCTACTTTACCGTTGCGCTGACGGAAGCGTTGTCCAGCCTGATCACCCGCGAGGTCGACGTCGTCGTGCCGTTAACCTGCGGCAAGGAAGAAATCCCGATCGAAACCCGAGGCTACATCATCACGCTGCTGACCGGTTATCTGTGGGCTGTTGAAATTGCCTCGGCGCTGGGACAGCTGGAGAAAGCGCAAAGCGAGCAGAAACTGCAGGAAGCGGAAACGATGCTCGAGCATTTCGATGCGTTGATCGAAGAAGTCCAGCAATGGATCGACCGCAATCAGCCGGAGCTGCTGGACATGAAAAAGGGGCATATCGCCGCTTATGGAACAAATTATCCAACCGCGCTGGAAGGCGTTCTGAAAATGTATGAAACCTTCCACAAGCCGCTGAGCGCCTATGAATTGGAGGAACTGATCCACGGGCCGCAGATGGCGTTCGACGATCAAACCTACCTGTATTTCATCGCAAGCAATGAAGTTGAACGCACGCGGATTCCACTGTTTCTGGACTGGATCCGGGAGAATGAAGTGACCGAGCACGTCTTTGTCTTTTATGCCGATCAACAAGCAACAAATCCGAAGGATCTGCATTTCCGCAGTCCGATCGCGCCCGACTTGAGTCCGCTGGCCTTCGTTGTTCCCTTCCAGCTGATGGCGGCCCGTAATTGTGAGGAAATCGGCTACGACACCAGCGTCTATCCGCCGAAACGCCGGGCGTTCGCTCATAAGAAACCGGAGGAACAAGCATGAATCAATTTCTGATCGCCACTCATTCCACGCTCGCCGAAGGGCTGGCCAACGCGATTCATTTCTTCAACAGCGACGCCGCTAACATTCATTATATCAACGCCTATGTCGAGGATAATGAATTTGAAAAAGCACTGCGTGCCAAGCTGGCGGCAATGGAACCGGGCAACCTTGTCATTCTGACCGACCTGGCCGGAGGCAGCGTGAATCAGATCGCTGCGAAGCTGATGCGGGAAATCCCGTTTGTGCTGGTCACAGGCGTCAACTTTCCGTTAGTGCTGGAAATGGTTTATCAGAGCGAAGACATTACACCGGAGCTGGCCGCGCAGATCGTCGAGTGTGCAAGAGCGGAAATGATGTGCATGAACACGCTGAACGCTGAAGCTGAAGAAGCAGATCTAACCGAGGACGACGAGCTGTAAACAAAATCATTGAGGTAATGACCTGAACTGAATCAGGCGTTATAAAAAGGAAAGGAGGATTTTATGATTATTTTAGTCAGAGCGGACGACCGGTTAATTCACGGCATGGTGGCTGTGTCCTGGACTTCCGCGATCAAGCCGGAAACGATTCTGGTAGCCAACGACGAAGCGGCAGGGGACAGCTTTAAGGCCGCGACGATGAAACTGGCCAAACCGGCGGGCGTCAAACTGATCATCAAGACCCGCGATGATTCGATCAAGGCGCTGAACAATCCGATCAACGACCGGAAAAAAATATTCCTGGTCACGGAAACCGTCGAGGATGCCTGCTACATCTGGGAACGCGTCAAGGGGATCGCCAAGCTCAACATCGGCACGGCCGGCGTCAACAAGAAGCCGGGCGAAGACTACATTCCGACGCTGCCGCAGGTCTTCATGACGCAGAAGGAATTTGAATGCGCCAAGAAAATGGCCGACGCCGGTGTGGAAGTCTTTGCGCAGATCACACCGTCTCAGGACCGCATGAACTTCAAAGACATTGAAAAAATATTTGCCAAATAAAAAATTATAAGGAGGGCAAAAACTTATGCTTCAGGGATTCTTAGTCGCGCTCGTCGCAACCTTGATCTACATGGAAAGCCGCATCGGCGGTCAGCACATGCTGGACCGGCCAATTCTCATCGGCCCGATCGTCGGCCTGATCATGGGGGATTTCACCATGGGCCTGATCATCGGCGGTAATCTGGAACTGGTCTGGATGGGCTTAGTCGGTATCGGAACATCCACGCCGCCGGATGTCGTTGTCGGCAGTGCGCTGGCCACTGCGCTGGCAATCAAAACCGGCGCTTCCTACGAAACCACGCTGGCCCTGGCGATTCCAATCGCACTGCTGGCCCAGGTCGGTTCCATCGGCGTCTGCATCCTCAACACCACCTTCGCGCACCGCGCTGACAAATGCGCCGACAAGGGCGACTGGAAGGGCGTTGAAATGTCCAACTGGATGGGCAGCGCGCTGTACTTCGTCTTCAAATTCACGATGATTTTCTTAGGCTTCTTGATCGGCGGCGACGTCATCACGGCGATCGTCAACAACATTCCGGCCGTTATCCAGTCCGGTTTGGCTCAGTCCGGCAACCTGCTTCCGGCGTTAGGAATCGCGATGTTGATTCAGCTGACCTTTGACAAGAAGTTCGCGGCGTTCTTATTCCTGGGCTTCGCTTTAGTCGCTTTCTTCAACGTCAGCACGATTGCCGCAGCGGTGATCGGCGTAATCTGCGCTTATGTTTACTACCAGTTCGCTCCGAGCGGCAAGTCCGGCTCCATGAGCGCCAGCGATGAAAGTGAGGAACTGTAAGATGACGATCGGCATGAAGAAATTAAGCTCGAAAACCTTAAAGAAAGTTTATAATCGTCACTATCAATTATTGGGATGCTTCAACTATGAACGCCAGATGTCGACAGGCTACGCCTGGACGATGATGCCCGCTATCCGCGAGCTGTACGGCGAAGATGAAGCGAAGATGAAGGCCGGCGTCAAACGCCACCTGGAATTCTTCAACTGCGCGACCACACCGAGTCCATTTATCATCGGGATCACCTGCGCGATGGAGGAACAGTGCGCCAGCGCCCCGGACGGCGAATTTGACGTCGCTTCGATCAACTCCGTCAAGGCAGCTCTGATGGGACCGTTAGCCGGCATCGGTGACAGCTTCTTCTGGGGTACCTTCCGCGTCATCGGCGTCGGCGTTGGCGCGCCGTTAGCGGTCGCCGGCAACATCTTAGGTCCGATCCTGTATTTCCTGATCAACTTTATTCCATCGGAAATCGTCCGCCGCGTCGGCTTCAAAATCGGTTATGAAGGCGGCAGCGAATTCCTGACCCGGATTTCCGAAGACGGCACACTGAATAAGCTGACGGAAGCTGCCCGCATCATGGGCCTGGTCGTTATCGGCGCGATGATGGCTTCAATGGTCAACGTCAATCTGGTTACGGTGCTGAATATCAACGGCGCGCAGGTTGTCCTGCAGGAGATCTTTGACGCGATCTGCCCGAAGATTCTGCCGCTGGGTCTGACCTTCGCGTGCTACTGGGGCTTACAGAAACGCTATTCCGGTACGGTCATCATGATCGCCCTGCTGGTTCTGGGTGTCCTGGCTGTCGCTTTGGGTCTGTTGTAGTCGAATGAAACAGGGGTGAAACGGAATGAAAAAACAAGAAGTGCTGGAAAGTCTGAAAGACGGCTTAATCGTTTCCTGCCAGGCGGTGCCGGAGGAACCTCATTATATGGAAGGCATCACCGTTAAATTCGCGGAGTGCGCGGCCTGGGCAGGAGCGAAAGGCATTCGCGCGAATTCCCCGGAGGATATCCGGGCGATCAAGGCGCAGGTCGATCTGCCGGTCATCGGGATCTGGAAAATTAACCGCAATGTGAAGGACGTTTATTTAACGCCGAATCTGGAAGCGGCGAAAGCGGTCTGGGAAGCCGGCGCGGAGATCATCGCCGTGCAGGCGACGCATCACTACCGCGACGATGGCAAGCTGGCGTATGAAACGATCCGGGAAATCAAGGAAAACATTCCGGAGGCGTTGATCTTCGCCGATGTCAGCACCGCGGAGGACGCGCGGATCGCCGCGGAAATGGGGGCGGATTTCGTCGCTCCGACTTTAGCCGGGTATACGAAAGCCGGCGCCTTCGACAAGCTGGAAATCAAGGACGCTCCGGATTATATCCTGCTTCGGGATATCGTCGACGCCGTTAAAGGCACCGGCGCCCGCGTCATCATGGAGGGCAAGGTCGCCACACCGGAGATCGCGGTTCAATGCCTGTATATGGGCGCTTACGCCGTCGTTGTCGGCAACGCGATCACGCGTCCACACATCACGGCCAAACGGTTTGCCCGGGCGCTGAACCGGTTCCATGACTAATCCGATCCTCTGGATCACGCTGCTGTGTTTGTTCGGCAGCGTGATCTATAAAAAATGGGTGAGCGAGAAAGCGCTGCGGAAGCTGTATACATTCAAAATGAAACAGGATACGGACAGCTTTCTCAAACTGCTCGATTCCCCTTACTGCCGATTTAATTTTTCCAAGGTGTCGTTGTTGATGATGAAGCTGAACTATTTCATTGATCTGCAGGATCATGATCAGGTTCGCGCGACCTACGCGCAGTTCGCTTCGCTGAAGATGAATGCGGATGAAAAGATCGCGCTTGATTCCCGGATGTTCGGCTACGCCCTGCAATTTCGCGACCGCGCGCTGGCCGAGACCTGCCGCGATCAGCTGATGCCTTTGTTAATCGGGAAAAAGGGGCAGAAAGCGGAACTGATCCGCGGGGAAGTGGAACAGCTTGACCGCATTTACATCCAGAAAGACACCACGTTAATCCAGGAGCTGACCGAGGCGCTGCCGGAATGTGAAAACGACGAAATCAAGTCGCTGATCGCTTTCCGTCTGGCTAAACTTTACCATTATGAGGACCAGCCGGAACAGGTAGAGATTTACCTGAACCAGGCAATGCGGTATACTAATAATGATAAGAATAGAAAATCGCTGATGGCGATGATCAGCGATCCCTCGGAGCTGGATTAAATGAATAAATATGAACAAATAATTAATTACTACCGTCAACAGATCGTCGATAAAGTGCTCAAGCCGGGCGATCAACTACCTAACGAAATTGAAATTGCGCAGGCGTTTAAGGTTTCGCGCATGACCGCGAACAAGGCCCTGAACATTCTGGCCCAGGAAGGCTGTATCCGCCGGGTCAAAGGACAGGGGAGCTTTGTCGACAACCAACAGATCGTCAAGGCGATCGGCAACCTGACGAGTTTTACCGACGACATCACGAAGATGGGGCAGAAGCCGGGCGCGATTCTGATCGAATATCGGATCGAGCGGGCGGATAAACTGCCGAAGCTGATGGAAAAAATGAAGCTGAGTCCGGACGATGCGATTCATTATATCGTGCGCATCCGCACGGCGGATGAAACGCCGATCGCGATCAGCTATACCTATCTGTCGCAGAAATACATGTCGAGCGTGGATCTGCGGAAGATCGAAGGCTCGGTCTATCAGATCATGCAGGAAAACGGGGCGCAGTTTAAGTACAGTGATGGCGAGATGACGGCGATGATGCCGACGGAAGAAGAAAAGCGGTTGTTGAAAATCAAGGATGTGGCGTTATTGCGTAACATCACCTGGATGTACGACCAGGACGACGATCTGATCGAATACACGGAGATGCTGTATATCGGCTCCCGTTATAACTATTACTACCGGACAGTCAATCAATAAGGAGGCTAATTCATGACGGAAAAAAACTGGGATATGTACCAGTATATCCTGGAATCCAAGCCGGCGGTGCGCAACATCGTCGAGCACCAGGATGAAATATTCAAAGAAGCGCTGGATTACTGCGCAGACGGCACGATCGAACAGATCTATGTCGTCGGATCAGGCACATCCTATCACGGCGCGCTGGCTTGTAAAAAGCTGCTTGAGGATGTGCTGAAGGTTAAGGTCTTTGCCAGCTATCCGATGCAGTTTAAGGACAATGAACTGATTCTGAACCCGCATACGCTGGTCATCGGAATTTCCCAGGCCGGCCGCAGTTCTTCCACGATCGCGGCGCTGGATAAAGCGCGGAAACTGGGCTTAAAGACGATTGTTGTTACCGGCGAGGCCGGCAAACCGGTCAGCGATCATGCGGACGTCACGATATTGCTGGCGATCGGCATGGAATATGCCGGCCCGAAGACCAAGGGGTATATCGGCACGATGGCGACGATTATGCTTCTGGGCATGAAGCTGGCGGTGCGTTTAGGCCGGATTTCAGAAGAAGAGAAAACGCGGTTAACGGAACAGATGGTGAAAACCTGCGACAACATTCCGGAGATTGCGGAACAGGCGAGCCAGTGGTATCTGCGCAATAAGGAAGATCTGCTTCCTTGCCGCCGGATGATTCTGGTCGGCTATGAAAGCTGTATTTCGGCCATGATGGAAGGCACGCTGAAAATTCTGGAAGCGGTGCGTTACAGCGTCGTCGGCTACGAGCAGGAAGAATTCATGCACGGCGTATATCATTCGATTCACGAAGACACGATGATGGTTTATCTGGCTTGCCCGGGACAGTATTTTGAACGCTGTCTGCGGATGCGGGATTACTTCGCCCGCGAGCGGCATAACCCGAACTATGTGATCACTTCGGAGGCTTCCCAGGCTGAGGATCCGCATAATTTCGTTTACCCGTTTGTTAATGATCCGTATTTCGCAACGATGGAGTATATTGTGCCGCTGCAGGTGCTGGCGAGAAAATTATCGCTGGATCTGGGCATAGACTGCAACGTTGCCAGCGATCCGGATTTCCACAAAAAGATGGGCAGCTATACTTACTAGATCGTTTTCCTCCCTTTCCTCGAATCTAGGAAGTGAAATGCTGCGGCTGCCGGAGGATCATTCTCGGCAGAAAATTCAATTAGAAAGCGTTGTCTCTGATGGCAGCGTTTTTCATTTCTATTAGGAAAGTGCATGGCAGAGGAAAGGAAAAAAATAAAACTCCCTAAAATTATAATTTGCTAAAGCGTTTTAAAGGGATGGAAATTAATCATTTCCATGCCGCACTGAAAAGAAAGAGAGGCAGGATTATTCAGTTTTAGAAACTTTCTGCAGGACACTCCCAGGAAGCATCAGAGAGTCACAGCGAATACAATAAGCGGAAAAACATAAAATTTTGCTCGCAGTAAACCGATCACAAACTTTTTCCGCAATGTTAAGATCATAATCCTAGTCTTCAATCCAGCTTTGAGCAATGACGGGCCGGCCTGCATAACGGATGATGGAACCACGCCATCTAGAGTGGTTTTATCAGAGGAAGGCGGACAATAGACATAAAAGCCGTCGGAATAATCACGGTAACATCGATTTTTTACGTATTGCATATCTTTTGAAATAATATATGCAGAAAAAAAGTGTAACTGTTTGAATTACTGCATATAATATGGTAAATTTATATGCAGAAAAGAATGGAGACTATGGAATGAGGATATTTGATTATTCCTTTTTAAACAATGGTTTGCTGCCTGCAAACCTTATCAACCTGACATCCAGCATTGCATCGCTGAAAACCATGGCGGGTATGCGGAAGGAGGAGTACACGCGGATTTTTACGGAACTGGAGGCCATTGCCAAGGTCCAGTCGGTCAAAAGCTCCAACGCCATCGAGGGTATTGTCACCAGTGATGAGCGTATCAACGCGATTGTTAATCAAAACAGTGCTCCTTTGAATCATAACGAAGCGGAGATTGCCGGGTACAGGGATGCGTTGAATACCATCCATCTGGGATACGATCATATGGACTTTCGGCAGAGTGATATTTTACGGCTTCATGAAATGTTGATGTCCATTGCCGGATATGAGTACGGCGGTCAATATAAGACCGATGACAACGTGATTTTGGAAGTGGATGCCCAGGGCCAGCGGCGGGTACGTTTTCGTCCCACGCCTGCGGCAGAAACATCCCAGGCGATGGAGCAGTTGGAGCTGGCTTATCTGGAGGCAAGAAATGACGCCAATATCAATCAGCTTCTTCTTATTCCCTGTGTGATTTTGGATTTTCTATGTATCCACCCGTTCAGGGATGGTAATGGAAGAATGTCCCGGTTACTTTCCCTGCTTTTGCTTTATAAAAACGGATATGACGCTGGAAAGTATGTTTCTTTCGAGGAGCAGATCAACAACTATAAAGCTTATTACTACGAAGCTCTGCGTCAATCTTCAGAGGGCTGGGAAAACAACGAGAACAGTTATTTTCCTTTTATAGAAAACTTTCTTTCTACGCTGTATATGTGCTATAAGGAACTGGACAAGCGGTTTGCTGTTGTGCATGGTAAGAAAATCACGAAGAAGGCCCGTGTGGAGGCAACCGTGCTAAACAGCCTTACGCCCATTTCCAAAGCTGAGATTTGCCGCATCCTGCCGGATGTCAGCCCCACTACGGTGGAGGCTGTGCTGGGGGCTATGGTGAAAAGCGGAAGTATTAAACGGATCGGGCAGGCTCGGAGTGCGCGATATATTAAGGCAGAATAATAAAGAGTGTCTTAAACTTGGGTCGAATATAAGAATACAATTTCGATTTATGAAGTTTTACATTTAATAATTTTACGACAAGAGGGTGAGTATTGGAATTTTAAGAAGGAAGGGTACACTTCAGTCAGCTGTATAAAGGGCTGACTTTTTTTCTTTATCAGGCTCATGGTAGACTACGCCGGCTGCTCTGAATTCGTTGTACTATGCCGCAAATGGATCATAACGAATTAGTCAGAATAAATATATTCGGGTGATATATCAATTTTCCAGGTTTTCAATACCTGGGCGGTAATCTGTTTGATTGACCAGTCAGGGTGATTTCGAATTATTGTCAGGATACATCGAATGAGTTCTCCATCCTCATCTAAATCGTCTGCGATTTCTATGGCGGATAATCCTTTCTTTGCCTTTTTCATAACGGAACCGATGAGTTTGATGAGTCTTCCTTCTGCCAACGCTTCTTTCCGCATGTCGCATTTCCATTGATTCATTTCCAGCTCAAGGCCTATTTCTCTTGTTTCTTGAATGTAAGCCAACACTTCCGGACTCCATGTTGCCATTTTTAACACCGCCCTTTCACAGTTTTTATCTATATCAATGATCTGATGGATCAGTTCTTTTTTTGCGGGATCTTCCGCATATTGGAAAACAAGCGCCCAACGCTCACGGACAGTTAATTTTCCAACAGGTTTATTTTCAAATAAGAAGCATCTGCCTACATTCAATATACTCAGATGAAGCATACTTGTCAAGCTTTGCTCAAAAGGAACGTCATCGTCAGGCCAATCTGCGACTAATATCAGCCAGGCAGGCTTTAACTGATCAAAAGACTTTCCGCGCAGCTCTTGTGCATTGAACAAACGCGTCAAATAATAGGCGATCCGTCTTTCCTGATCCCGGGCATTTCCATACCGCTGGAACTCCATATCGAATAATAGCGTGTTATTGATGATTCCATGAACATCATAGCGGATAGTTTTATCCGCGGGAAAGCGTGCGATCATTTCGCCGGAATGCAGCTGAATGTCCGACATCGGATATTCCGGACGCATCGCCTGCAGAAAGCCCAATGGCGTCCAGGGGTCGGCAGGATCATTAAAAACAAATTTTGAAACCATGTCATCCATCAACGAAAATCGTCGCGCTTTCTGGTTTTTATCAGGTGTAACCGCATCTTCAGTATTCTTTTCAGGAAGTTTAAGTTTATCCATCCATATCATCTCCATTAAGAATATTGCGGTTTTTTTGAAAAAGCCTCTCTGAAATATAAAAAACACATAATTTTACATAATCTTCTGTTTGATGAATCCTTTATCATTACAGCAGCATCGTTAGCAACAGGTCCCAGGATAAAGTCAAATGTTTCTCCCGCATAGTTGCCTGATCTGTTATCTGATACGAATAAAAATAGTATATCCTAATTTCAGAAACCCTCAATAAAATACTAAGATCAACTGAATATCCCACACATGATTTGTTCTTAATATCAATAGTTTATGCTCATCTAAACCTATATCGAATAGGATACTTTATTCTTACTTCTATATATGAAAAAGCAGGCGATCTCTCAGCCTGCTTATCCTGAAACTATCTTTGCCAGCTTATCCCATTGGGAAGAAACCGACCGCCGTTAATAAAATGCCTAAGCCTAACAGAAGGAATAACAGCTTGTTGACGCTGACGCCTTTCTGGATGTAATGATAAACAACGACGGATAAGATCAACGGCAGTAAATTCGGCATGATGCTGTTGAGAACATCCGCCAGAATGAACGAACCGCCGCCCATGTTCAGCTCCAGGGAAACCGGCACCGCGACGATCGCCGGCACCAGTCCGCCGATGACGACCAGACCCAAAATCTTTGCGGCCTCCGTCACTTTTTCAAGAGTGCCGTCAGCCTGGATTTTCGCCAGGAATTCCCGGCCACCCTGATACCCCAGCTTAAAGCCATAGACACGGGTCAAGGTTGACGGCAGTAAATTTAACAACAGATACAGCACGACCCCGAGCAGATTGCCGGCCGCAGCCAGCGGAGCGCCGATCCCGCAGGCGATTACCCGGAACGTTCCCCAGAAGAAGCTGTCGCCGATCCCGGCTAGCGGTCCCATCAAAGCGATCTTGACGGAGCTGATCGACTGCGGATCAAACGTACCTTCCGGGGCGTTGGCGTATTCCTCTTCCATCGCGCAGGTGATGCCCAGACAGAACGGTACGAAAGCGCAGGTCGTATTAAACATGACGTTGTGACGGATCAGGGCTTCTTTCAGATCTTCCGGATCCGGATAGAGTTTCTGCAGCGCCGGAAGCAGGGCGCGCATGTAGGAAATCCCCTGCTGCTTATCGTAGGTATAACACCCCAGCGCCTGATAGGAACGCCAGAATACCTTATTCAGTTCCTTTTTTGATAATTGAACCGGATTTGTCATGATTAGTCGTCCTCCTCTGCTCTCGGTTTAAATTGATAATAGATGTATGCGCAGACCAGTCCAGTGAGTGCGACGCCCATCGTGCCCATTCCCAGATAGGTTGGAAGCAGGAAGCCCAGCGCAAAGAAGCCGGCATATTTCCAATCGAACGTAAATTTCAGCAGAATGCCGATGCCGATCGCAGGCAGGAGCTTGCTAGCGTTGGTCAGACCGTAGCGGACGACGCCTGGAATGGAATCAATGACCGCCTGGATCGCGACGGATCCGGCCATAAAGCCCAGGGCGATAACGACAAAGTAGACGATGAAATAAATGATGCCTCCGCCGATGCCGGTCCACCAGATCATCTTGGTATCACAGTTTTCCACCGCTTTGTTCGTCAAGGAAGACAGAACGGCAGAGTTCACCGACGAGATAAACGTATTCATAACGCTGGCCAGCAGCGCGACCGGGATCGCCAGCGCGACGCCTTCCTCGACGGTCAGACCACTGGTGATGACCAGCGCCGAGGCCAGCACGCTGCCGCTGACAACCTCTGTCGGTGCAGCGCCGATCTGAACGACGCCGGCCCAGATCAACTCCAGCGTGCCGCCGATGATGACACCTTGCTTTAAATCTCCTAACAAAAGTCCGACGAGCGTACACAGCCAGATCGGCCGCGCGATCATCTGCTGCCCAAACCAGGATTGTTCGATCCGTCCGTAACCCGCGACAAGACCGACGAGAATAGCTTGTAAAATCATACCCTTTTCTCCTTCTTATTCAAATTTTTGAGCGAAATCCGTAAAATCAACGGCCGGCATTTGCGGAGTGATCTGCGCGAACACCTCGACGCCCCGATCATGAATGCGTTTCAGACATGCGAATTCTTCCGGGGAGGCAAAGACGCCGTCGCTGATCTCCACTTTTCCTTCGGTTACCCGACCCTTTGTGCCGTCGACTTCAGGGCCGACATTGACGCGGCGAATCTCCGGACATTGGCTGACGAGCGCTTCCGCGTCGGCGATTGTGCCGACCGTGATAAAGATTTTCTTCGCTTTGTATTTCGGTCCATTCAAGCGGTCAACCGCCTTGGCCAGCGTCCAGACGTACATGTCCACATTGGCCGGCTTGGCCAGCTTTAACGTCATTGTGTGAAAACTGTCGTTGGCTGCCGCATCGTTGGCAACCACTAAAACGTTCGGCTTGAGTTCCCCGACCCAGGTTACGGCGACCATGCCGTGAACCAGCCGTCCGTCGACGCGCAATAAACTGATCATATTGATTTTCCTTTCTAGTCGTCCTCTTCCCCGCAATGAAGCAACAAGTCGTTCATGTAACAGGTTTGACGGCAGGCATTGGCGATGATTTCTTTTAACTGCGACGCATCCAGATCGGTTTCCGTGAAAGCACATTCCAGAATCATCGCTAAATTCATGCCGGTGATCAGATGAAAGGCATGATCCCGCAGGTTTTTGAAAAAGATCTGATTGACGGAACCGCCGTACAGATCGGTAAAGACAATGCAGTTTTGGCCGGCGCATTGCTGCAGGATCTGTTCAGCCTTGGCCTCAAAGCCGGTTTCCTGAACGGTTTGTTCAAGAATGATGATGTTTCGGGCGCCGAAAAATTCCAGCGTTTCCTTCATGCCCGACGCAAGCCGGCCATGGGCGGCGATGATAATTTGATTCATTCGATGTTTTTTCCCCCTTTCAATGGATGAAACTGGATGAGAGCTGCCTGATTTAAACTCAGTATAATCTATAAATATATATTTGTAAATATAAAACTTGTAAAAATATATATTAAAAATTATAGTAACAAATGATTACATCCTAATATATGACAGATTTGTATGATTTCACGCATATTCCTGACAAAAAACCGCAGAATATCCTGAATCCTTGGAGAACACAAATTATTTTCAAGAAAGAAATTTATATCAAATATATATTTACTGTTGATTTTTGAACGGTATGTGGTATATTTGGGATGAGCTGCCCGGTGATTCAAGAAAAAGGAGAACAGAATAAAGCATGGAAAAAGAAAAACTCTCAATGATCGGTCATATTCAGGATACACCCCGGGTTTTAAAGAAGGCCTACGCTACCCGCAATGAATATATGACCCGCTTTGTTGACGCTTTTGTCGAGCATGATTTTAAGAAAGTCTATTTCCTGGGGTCCGGTACTTCCAATCATGTTTCGATGGTTATTAAAAATCTCTTTGTCGAGCTGCTGCACGTTGAAGGCGTTGCCTGCGCACCGACGTTGTTTACCTATCATGAGAATCCGAATCCGTCCGGAATTTTTAAGAAAGAAGAAATCTGCGTCATCGGCTTTTCACAGCACGGCGACAGTATCTCAACCTGTGAAGCGGTAAAAAAAGCTGCGGAGGACGGGTATTTCACCATTGCGGTGACCGAACAATTAAACAGTGTG
Source organism: Holdemania sp. 1001095H_141210_F2 (assembly GCF_015558105.1). Taxonomy (NCBI): domain Bacteria; kingdom Bacillati; phylum Bacillota; class Erysipelotrichia; order Erysipelotrichales; family Erysipelotrichaceae; genus Holdemania; species Holdemania sp. 1001095H_141210_F2. The sequence continues at coordinate 71,343 of NZ_JADNPO010000010.1, read as the reverse complement.
CTGGAAGAATTGGCTGACGTATACTGTCATTTAGTCTGCGAAGAAGAAGAAATCGGTCCGGAAACGCGCGGTTATACGGAAACCATCTTCCAGTTTTACATCCAGGCCATTGAGATCGCGCGGCGTAAAAAACTGATTGATCAAGCCTATTATCAGCAGTTGGATGAAGCGGCTAAGGCGTTGGCCGACAACCTGGAAATAGTTGTCAATGAGTCGATCGACTGGTATAATCGTAATAAAGAAGAATTTTATCAAATGACAAAATCCTCTATCGCAGGCTATGGTCTGAACTATCCAACGGCGCTGGAATCACGCCTGAAATTCTTTGAAACGTATTCCCGGCCGTGTACCGGTTATGAAATGGAAGAACAGATGCATGGACCGATGCGGGCTTACAATCAGGATAACTATATCTTTATGATCGCTTCCGAGGGCCGGAAAGAACTGGAACGCTTGAAGGAGTTAGTTCCGTATTATAAAGACGTCTTTACAGAGCATGTATTTGTGGTCACCTGTGAGGAGGATGTGGCAAGTTCAGAAAGAGATCTGAAATTCTCAGTGAAAACGACGGATCTGCTTTCGCCGATTCTCTATGTGATTCCTTTTCAGGTGCTTTCAGCTCTGATCTGCGAAGACACGGGAATCGACACGAAGGTCAGTCCGGTCAAAAAGCGTTACGTCTCGTCGCATTATCCAAGCCTCAGACATGGAAATGTGGAAGAAACGAAATAAACAGAACACGGCAATTCTGAGAACAAAAGAATTGCCGAAAGTTTGAAAAGCAGGGGGTAAAACATGCCGAAACTTCCAAAATATGTGGAAATCGTGAATTACTTTAAAGAGAAAATCGAAAGTGGAGAGATTGCTAACGATGAACCGTTTCCGCCGGAAAGCGAGATCTGCGCCAGGTTTTCCACCAGTCATATGACGGTTTCCCGGGCCATGAACGAATTAGCCGTGCATGGGTTTATCAAACGGATAAAAGGCAAGGGCACGTTCGCAGATGACAAATTCAAGGCGAAGATCAAAAAAAGCTCGGTGCGGACTGAAAGCATTACGGATATGATCCGCAACGCCGGTTTGGAACCGTCGGCTGAATTGATTAAATATGGAATTATCAAAGGTAAGGAAGCTCCGGACATCGCTGCTCTGCTGCATGTAGCGGAGGACGACTTTCTGCATTTCTTCATCCGGACGCGTTTCGGCAACGGCAGTCTGATCTGTATTTCGTATTCCTATATTTCGCAGAATATTCTGCCGACGATGGATATTAAACGGCTGGAAGGTTCGCTGAACCAGTACATCGAAGAATTGGGGATTGAGCGGTCCTATGGGTATATGGAACTGGGTGCCTGTCTGCCAAGCGCGGAACAGGCCAAACTGATCGGCTCCAATCATGTTCCTCTGCTTCGTCAGACGATCCTGTGGAATGTCAACGACGAACCTTTTGAATTAACAACCCACTATTTTGTTGGAGATAAGTTTACGATCACGCAGGACAAGATCACGGCGCGGCCAACACAAACGACGCTGTCGGATCACGCGCGGGAACCGCTGGTCAAGTAAGGACTTTCCGGCAGAGCAGTCGGATCTGAATGGATTGTTCTTCCTCCATTCTGCTTCGAACAAAAAAATGTAAAAAGAAGGGACGCTCTCATCGAAGGAGTGTCCCTTTGGCGCTCTTCCGGCTTCCGCACAATTCGGGTAAACAGAACACTTTTGAAATCGGAAGTTCCATAACAAAGGCGGAGAGGGCTTGGACATCAATAAGAAATTCAATACAGTCCATGATCAGGAAAAATAGAAAACCGTAAGAAATCCGTTATAAAAATTCACAATTCTTCGCTTTTTCTTTTCCCCAGGCAGGCGTATAGTGGTGTCAAAGGAGTGTGAAGTTATGCGATTTGGAATATTAGGTTATGGTGGGATCGCGCAGCGATTCGTTCATGACAGCGCCCAGGTTGAAGAAGCGGAGATCACATGGATTGCTTCTCAGACCCCAGCCAAGCGGGAAGCGGCGGCCGCGGCAGTGCCCGGCGCACGGATTGCCGACAACTATCAAGCCTGTCTGGCCAGTCCTGAGGTTGACTGCGTTTACATTGCACTGCCGCATGCGCAGCATAAAGCGATGACGCTGGCGGCGCTGGCGCAGCATAAACATGTCCTGGTGGAGAAACCCGCCGCATTTACCAGCGCGGACTGGGATCAGCTGTGCGCGGAAGCGAAACGTCAGGATTGCTTCTTAATGGAAGCGCTGAAGACGCCGTTTTACCCGACCAGCGCGATCGTCAAAAATCTGATCGAAGACGGGGCTATCGGTCAAGTGACCGGCGCCGATGTCAATTACTGTTACGATTTAAAAGGCCAGACAAAACCGGGCTGGTACATCCTGGATCCCCTTCAGGGCGGCGCGCTGTACGACATCGGCAGCTATCTTTATTATTTCGTGTTGGATTTGTTTCCGGACCTGACGCCGACTTTGAACGTGACGGCCCAGCTGCGCGATCACATCGACGTTCACTTCCAATGCGAACTGACGACGGCCAGTGGCGCGCGCATTCTGACCGAAGGCGCGATCGACCGTGAACGTCCGCGCGAAGCCGTGATCCGGGGAACAGAAGGCACGCTGCGGATTCCTTACTATTACCGGGCGGAGGAAATCATTCTGGAAAACGCCCAGGGAACGCAGATGATCCGGCCGACAATTCAGTATACCGATCTGGCGGGGGAGATTGCGGAAGTCTGCCGCTGTGTTGGCAACGGCTGGCGGGAAAGCCCGCTCTATCCACAAGCCAAGACCCGGGAAGTGCTGGCGCTGATGGAAGCGATCCGCAGCCAGTTTCCCCATTGAAATCATGGGAATCAACGTGTGCGAAGACCTTCGTTTCTAATCCGCAAACAATAAAATCTTCTGTTGATTCAGCCCAGAGGAGAAAGAAAACTTCACCAGAAATGGTGATTTTTTTCAGCTTCTGACGCTGAACTGGACTTTCTATACTAAAGGAAGAATGAAAGTCAGAGCGGAGGGGAAAGGGATGGAGAAGTATCAGGAATCAATGAAACACTTTTACCGGCAGGCCCTGTATCTCTGTCTGGCGATGATCGCGCAGCAGCTGATTCTCAACCTGATCACGATTATCGACAACGTGATGGTCGGCCGGTACGGCGATCTCTTCGTTTCATCGGCTGCGATTGTCAACCGCCTGTTTACGGTGCCGAGCAGTTTCCTCAACGGCATTCTGGCGGGCGGGGTTGTGTTTCTCGCCCAATATGCCGGAATTGATCAGCCGCAGCGGATGGTTCAGACGTTCCGCTTTTCTCTGACATCTTCGATCGCGCTGTTGTTTCCGTTTATCCTGGCTGGCCTTGCCTTCCCGCAAACGCTGGTCCGGCTGTTTTCCTCCGATCCGGCGCTGGAAGGCCCGGCGGCGGTCTATCTTCAGCTGCTGGCGCTGTCGATGATTCCTTATGTGCTGTCGCAGGCGATTGCCAATGCGATGCGGGCGATCGGACAGGTGCGCCTTCCGCTGTGGGGCAGCTGCGCCGCCGTCATCGTTAAGATTTTGGCGAATCTGATTTTGCTGGAAGAGATCCCTGGCGGCATGTTGGGGGCGGGTCTGGCGATGCTGCTGTGCCGGTGTGCGGAAGCGCTGATCATGATGGTCCTGATGAAACGCTCGCGGTGCGTCTATGCGCAGGCGTGGAAGACGACGCCGAAAATGCCGCGTTCGCTGGCAATTCAGATTGGAAAAACGATGCTTCCGATCGGATTGAACGAATTATTCTATGGCTTGGGGTTGGCGATGTTATTTAAAGGCTACTCGTCGTTCAGTACGCCGATGACGGCCGGATATGCCATTGCGATGACCTACTATGAGCTGTTCCGGGTGCTTTTTCCCGCGGCCGGCACGGTGCTGACCATTCTGGTCGGTCCGGTTCTGGGGCAGGGAAAGAAAGCGGAGGCCAGGGAGGTTGTGCGGCGTGTGTTCAAACTGGCGCTGGGACTTTCCATCGCGTTTGGAATCCTGATTGATCTCTGCCGCTGGACAATCCCGCTGATCTACACAGGTTCTGCGCTTTCGCTGCGGACGGCGGATCAGCTAATGCAGATCATGGCACTGTTATTCCCGCTGGCGACCGGACATTTTCTTGTGTATTTCGTCTTCCGCAGCGGCGGGGACAGCCGGTCGATCTATCTGATTGATTCGCTGTTCATGTGGATCGTTCCGATTCCCTTGTTGATCGGATTGACGAGGGGAACCGACTTGCCGCTGACTGCGGTTTACTTTCTGGTTGAAATCAGTTATGTACTGAAATGTCTGTTAGCGCTGGGTTTGTTGAAAAAGGAACGATGGCTTAACAATCTGACCCAGCCGGAGGTTTCGCCAAAAGAGCTGTCGGCTTTGAAGCGGGAAATTGAAAACCGCAGCCCGGCAGTACCACAGACAAACCGGATCGAAGCGTTTGCGGAAAACCCGGATGCTCCAACTTTGAAAATCCCGCATTCCGGATCGAATAGTTAACTATAAATAAAAAAGAATTCAGTTTTGACGGTTCATTGTCGTCAAAAGACTGAATTCTTTTTCTGTGATCTGATCGGGCGAACTTTTACTTTGCTGCGCTGTCCGGCTGGCGGATAAAGTGATTTTCCGCTTCATTCTGAATCCTGTTTTTTCAGTGCGCGATTAAGACTCAGAGTCCGGCATCAGTGCGGGCTTGCAGAGAATCTCATGGATCCGGGTGGTGAGGATGGAGGCCGAATAGCCCGGCGTGATCACGACGGCGGTATCCGCTCCGCTTGCGGTTCCGCCCAAAGCTACGACCGGTTTTCCCCATTCGATCGCGTCGGCGTCCAGCGCCATCACCGCGCATTCAAAACAGACCTTGACGCCCTGTCCCAAAGTCCGCAGTGTGGCGGCCATGATTTCCAGCGGATAAATCCCGCTGAACTGACGGCTCAGTCCCCGTTCCCCACTGCTTAACGCGTGGCCGGCGGTGACGATTACGACGCCCTGAGCTTCCAGTTCACGTTTGGTTTTTGCGTCCATCCGGTTGAGACCGCGAGCTTGCACGTCGGTGACGGAACGGACGTCGATCAGTTTTCCGGTAAATCCCTGTTTTCGGGCTTCGGCGATGACGATTTTGGCGGTCGCGCCGGAGGATGAGGCGAAGACGAGATCGGTATTCAGCTGTTTGACTTTGCGGATGCCCTCGGCCACCGCCGCGTTGGTGTTGTGAGGTCCGGGTTGAGCAAATAAAAGCATGATTGATCGCTCCCTTCTGTTTCTATTATAGCGGATTGCCGCACAGAAATCAGGGGGAACGCTGCACTAAGCTTGGTGATCTTTTTCCGTTTTTGTTCCAAAGCACAATCTTCCTATAATAAATCCGCAGGAACACAGAAAGGAGGTTGAAGATGGAGAAAATCGTCATCTTTGATATGGACGGCGTGCTCGTCGATACCGAACCGGTTTATTACAAACGGCTTGAAGATTTTCTGATCAGCCGGGGTTATGCGTTTCCCCGCGCGGTGCTCGACCGGCTTGTCGGCGAAAGCAGCCGCAAAACATTTTCGATTCTAAAACAGGCGGATCCAGCATTTTATGATAGTGAGGAAACCTATCGCCGCGATTACCGGGCGTACCATCAGGGGCAGCGGATCGCGTACCGCGAGCTGGCGAATCCTCACGTACATCAAACGCTGAATCAGCTGAAAAACTCCGGCTGGCGCCTGGCTCTGGCGTCCAGCTCGCCGCGCGCCAACATCGAACAAGTGCTCCGGGAGCTCGCGATCCTGCCCTTGTTTGAAGTGATCGCCAGCGGCAATGATTTCCGGGAAAGCAAGCCGAATCCGGAAATCTATCTGCACGTCGCCGCCCAGCTTCAGGCCAAGCCCCAACAATGCACCGTGATTGAAGATTCCACCTACGGCATTCAGGCTGCCATCCGCGCCGGCATGCGCGTGCTGGCCAAGCGCGACCAGCGGTATGGATTTGATCAATCCCCGGCGCACGCCTTGTTTGACGATCTGGCGGAAATTCCGGCGCTGCTTCACGCCCCGGACGGCTGATGCACTGCACTAGAATTAGTGAAATTAATTGAGTAGTTAATGATTACAAAGCTTTCTATAATGGCATTGAAAAGGACGAATGGAAAGAGGAATAATGTGAAATATCTGATCGCGAGTCATGGCGAATACGCCGCCGGACTGACCAGCGCGGTGTGCCGGCTGGCAGGCGAAAATCCGGACGTGACAGCCCTGTGTGCCTATACCGACGAAACGCCTCTGGAAACCCGCATGCAGAAGATCATGGAGGGCCACGAAGCGGAAACCTGGATTATCATGACCGACCTGCTGGGCGGCAGCGTCAATCAATACATGATGCGCAGCCTGCTGAAGCCCAACTGCCACATCCTCGCCGGGGTCAATCTCGAATTGATTCTCAACGTGCTGAAACTGGAAGAAACAGACGATCTGGCCGCTGATCTGCAGCGCTGCGTCAGCGAAGCGCAGAGCCGGATCTGTTATGTTAATTCATTTATTCAAAAGAAAGGAAGCGAGAGCTGAAAACAAACCGACAGGCCCACCGCATCACAGACCAAGGTTAAGAAAGGGGTAAACACTTATGTTACTAAACGCACTGCTTCTGTCGTTGATCTATCTCGTGTCGAGAACCGATATGATCAACGGTTACATGATGCTGACCAAACCGATCGTTCTCGGACCGCTGGTCGGCCTGGTTTTGGGGGATCTGCAAGCCGGAATTCTGATCGGCGCCACGCTGGAGCTGGCCTTCATCGGCGTCATGAACATCGGTATTTCGGTATCCATGGACGTTTCCATCGCAACGATCGTCGGCGGCGGGCTGGCGATTCTGTCCGGTCAGGACGCGGCGTTCGCGCTGACCATCGCAATTCCGACCGGCATTCTGTTCAATATGTTAAAAACGTTCATCCGCGTCGTCATGCAGTACTGGATCGTCGAGATGCAGAAAGCCTGCGAAATCGGCGATTACAAGAAGGTGGAACGGTATCACTGGCTGACCTGGTGGCTGTTCAGTCTGATCATGATGATTCTGGTCTTCGCGTCCATCTATTTAGGCACCGGCGCAGTTCAGGCGGTCGTCGATTTCATTCCGCAGTGGATCTACAACGGCTTGAAGGTCGGCACGTCGATCTTGCCGGCACTGGGCTTCGCGATGCTGCTGAATATGATCTGGACCCGCGAAATCGGCGCGTTCTACTTCATCGGCTTCGTGCTGTCAGCCTTCCTGGGCATGACCAACACGGGCGTCGCGATCCTGGGCGCAGCCTTCGCGGTGATCGCCTTCTTCTTCATCAAGTCGGAGGACAAGGAAGCGGCGGAAGAGGAAGTCACGGACGAAAAGCGCGAAACCAAGCGTCTGAGCCGCAAGGCGTTAATGGGCGTGTACTGGCGCGCACATACGCTGGAAGCTTCGTTCAACTATCAGAATTATCAGGGCTCGGGTTATTGCTACGCGATGATTCCGGCGTTAAAAGAACTCTATCCGGATAAGAAGGATCTGGCGATGGCGCTCAGCCGTCACTATGAATTCTTCAACACGACGCCGCAGGTATCGACACTGATCTTCGGTATCTCCTGCGCGATGGAAGAAGAAATCTCGAGCAATCCGGATCTGGCTCCGGCTTCGGTCAACGCTGTCAAAGCAGCGCTGATGGGACCGCTGGCCGGCATCGGCGATTCGCTGTTCCAGGGCACCTTCCGCGTCATCGCGGCCGGCGTCGCGGCGCAGTTAGGCTTACAGGGCAACGTGCTGGCGCCTTTCGTCTTCATTCTGCTCTACAACGCACCGCATTTCCTGGCCCGCTGGTATCTGATGTGGAAGTCGTATGATTTCGGAAGCAAGTTTATCAACAAGATCTACAAGTCGAACATCATGGACAAGCTGACGCTGTGCTTCGGCATCCTGGGCCTGATGGTGATCGGCGCGATGACGATGTCGATGGTTTCGGTTTCGACGCCGTTAGTCATTCAGTTTGGCCAGATGGAACCGTTAGCGCTGCAGTCGCTGTTTGATGAAATTCTGCCGGGCCTGCTGCCGCTGTGCATTACGTGGGCGACCGCCTGGCTGTTAAAGAAGCAGGTCAACATGCTGCACATCATGATCGGCATGTTCATTCTGGGCATCGTCTGCAACGTCATCGGCATTCTCTAATCGTAGTCTTCAAACGGCTTATGTCTCCCTGTCCGTGGACTGAAGCGTCCATTTTGGGTCAAGTTTAGCGCGTTTTAAAGCGGCAGGGCAGGCAGACCGCATTGCACAAGGAGGGGAACAAGGCTTTTGCGAAGGGCCTTGCTTCCTCTTTTCCATGAAAAACATAAGGAGGAATTGTCGAAATGGAAACGATGATGGGTTATATTGAAGAAAGCGCGGCGCAGTGCCGCCGCAACATCGAACAAGCTTCACAGCTGGTACAGCCGGCCGTCGATCTGTATACGAAAAAGGAGTACAACCGGATCCTGATCATCGCCTCCGGATCTTCCTACAACGGCTCCTGTCTGGCAAAATACTTTGTCGAAAAGGTCCTCAAGGTCAGAACGGAAGTCGTCACTTCGTTTACCTTTAATCATTATGAAACGATCTTTGATGAAAAGACGTTTGTCTTCGGCGCGGGGCAGAGCGGCCGTTCGACCAACACCAACGACGCCCTGCAGAAAGCCCGCGATCATGGCCTGACGGCGATCGGCCTGACCGGCAATGTCGAGAGCGTCATGAAGGAGCATTGCGATCTGTGTCTGAACTGGGGCATGGGGATTGAAAAGATCGGTTTTGTCACCAAGGGCGTCGTCACGCTCGGCTTATACTACATGTTGTTCGCGATTGAGGCGGGCAAGGCCAAGGGCCTGATCAGCGCGGAAGAAGCCGCCGGATATTATGAACAGCTGAAGCAGGCCTGTGACACGATGGATCAGACGGTGGAAAAAGCAAAACTCTGGTATGCCGCCAATGAAGCAGAGCTGACCGACCTCAAGCGCGTGCAGATTCTGGGCTATGGCCCGAATCACGCCGTTGCACTGGAAGGGGCGTTGAAGATCGCGGAGACGACCGGCCATGCCGCGACCGCTTATGAGATGGAGGAATTCCTGCATGGACCATCGATTGAGACCAACGCTGAGCGCACGGTGATCATCGTCGATTCGCTGGGACAGCCGAGCGACCGCGCGGTCAAAATGTACGAAAGCGTCCATGAGCTCACCTCCCGCGTCTATCTGATCACCAACCGCAAGATCGACGATCCGAAAGTGCTGACGATCAATCATCATCTCGACGAACATTTCAGCGTCCTGTTCAACGTCATCCCATTCCAGGTGATCTCCGCGATGGGCCGCGACAAATGGGTCAATCCGCTGGACGAAGCCCGCAAACGGATGAACGACATCATGGGCTCCAAAGCGCCGAAAACCGGCAACGAAGTCGGCTTGTAAAAAACAAGGAGGAACAAGCGAATGATAAAATTACTGCGTGTTGACGACCGTCTGATCCACGGCGCGGTCGGATTTTCCTGGACGAAGCAGCTGTCGATCAACATGATCATCCTTGCCAACGACGCGATCGCCAAGGATGATTTCCAGAAGATGACGCTGGATATCGCCAAGCCGCGGGGAACGAAGCTGGTCTGCGAAAGCGTGGAGAAAGCGAAGGCGCTGATCCGCACTCACTTAAAAAGCAGCACCAACGTCATGGTCATCACCAACAACATCCCCGACGCCGCCGACATCCTCACCAGCATCCCGGAAATCGGTTCGCTGAATCTGGGCGGAATCCGCAAGAACGCTGAAACGAAGGAGAACCTGATCGGCGCGATCGCGGTGTCGCAGAAGGATATCGAGCTGTGCAATAAGCTGGTCAGCGACGGCTTTGAGGTCGAGCTGCGCCTGATTCCGGATGGGAAGAAGACGTACTTCAAGGATTATAAGCTGCAGTAGCACATCATGCAGGGGCAACCCTGCATTCTTTTAAGAGAGGAGGGGAAGCGGATGGAATACATCAGCGACCGCCTGGAACAAATTTTGATTTTGCTGGGGGAAGCCTCCCAGCCGCTGACCAGCGCCCAGCTGGCGGAAAAGGTCAAGGTGTCGGCGCGCACGGTCAAAAAAGACATCGGCGAGCTGAACGCGATCCTCAAGGACTACGACGCGGCTATTCTGGCCCGGACCGGGGTCGGTTACCAGCTGTCGGTGGGCGATGAATTTCTCTATAATCAGTTTCTGACGGAGCTGAAGCGGCGTGAGCTGCGAACCGCGCAGACCGTGCCGAAGTACCGTTACGAACGCGTCAATTACATCGTGAAGAAGCTGTTGACGGTGGATTATTATCTGACGATCGAGGATTTAGTCGACGAGCTGTATATCAGCCGCTCCACGCTGACCGCCGATCTGAAGGAAGTGCGGGAAATCTTCAAGGACTACAATCTGGAGCTGATTTCCCGGCCGAATTATGGAATATTGTTAGTCGGGGAGGAAATTGCCAAACGGCTGTGCATCGCCGAATATTTCTTTCACGCCAATGTCTCGACAGGCTATTTTGCGGCTGACAACGCGATGTTTGTTTCCAGCACCAATCAGAATGAAATCCGGTTTGTGCGCGACCTGTTGGAAGAAATTATGGAAAAATACGGCATTCACATGTCCGATCAGTCGCTGCAGAATTTCGTGATCCACATCATCGTCTCCATCCGGCGCTGGAAATTCTACAATTACGTAAAAATTGAGAACGGAAATCTGGATGAGTTTCGAACGAGCGTCGCGCGGGAATGGCCGGCGGCGCAGGATTTGGTGCAGCGGCTGCAGGACAAGCTTGAAATCTTATTGCCGCAGGAGGAGATTCTCTACTTCGCGCTGCATTTCAAGTCCAAGCACATCACGGAACTGGACGAAATTACCAGCGAGGAAATCGAACAGGTAGAGAAAACACTGTACGATATTTACCGGATGCTGCAAAAGCGCTTCGGCGTGATCGCGATCAATAAGGATCGCTACGAGGAATATCTGCGGATGCACATCCCGGCGATGGTTGCGCGGCTGCGCAGCGGTCTGGTCATGCGCAATCCGATGATCTATGAATTCCTGAATAAATATTTGTTTTCCACTCACATCACGATGATGATCAGCGATATTCTGGAACAGAATTTCAACGTCCGGATGAATAAAAATGAATTTGCCTATCTCGTGCTGTATACCAATCTGTTGTTCTCCACGGAGAGCCGGCCGCACGGCGCCAAGATTTTAGTCGTGTGCGGACGGGGCCGGCCGGAAACGATCACGCTGATCAATGAGATCAACGAAAATCACGCGGCGCTGGCGAACATGATTGAGATCTGCGACGTCGGCGAGTTGGAAAATCATGATCTGCATCAGGCGGAACTGATCCTCAGCACGGTGCCGCTGCAGGCATCCTATCCGGTGCCGTCGATTTATATGGACGGCCGGCTGTCGTATGGCGAACAGATCCAGCAGTCGATCAAGCACAACCGCCTGTCCTTCCGCAAGCTGGCGCGCTATTTTTCCCCGCGCTATTTCAACGGCAGTCTCAAGGGGAGCGTGCGCGACGAGGTGTTCCGCGAGGTGGCTAAAGCGTTTGACAACTGGAAAGAGATTCTGGCGATGTTTTGGGAAGCGGAGCATATCCTGTCACATGAAACGACCAAAGGCGTCGTCTTCCTGCACACGTTAAAACCTTTGCCGGAAAGCTTCATCTATATCGGTTTTCTGAAAAAGCCGATTATCTGGAACAAGCTGTGGGCACAAGCGGTCATCTTCGTCAACATCAACGGCGATCTGGATTCGCTGCGGCTGGGCTATGATTTCATCAGCGAGATGATCAACGATCCCCGCGAACCGTTTTCAGGGAAAATCACGGAGTATGAAGATTTGATTGAAGTGTTAAGTAAAAATTAGAAAGGAGCGGGCACATGCGATATTTGATTGCCGGACATGGCGACTATGCCCAGGGCGTGGCCAACACGCTGAAATTTTTTAAGGATGATCTGAACAATGTGGATCTGCTTCCGTACAATAACGATTTTGAACAACAGCTGCAGGCGTATCTGGACCGGCGGGATCCGGCGGAGCCGTTGTGCGTCGTGACGGATCTGGTCGGGGGGAGCGTCAATCTGGAAGCGATGCGGCAGCTGCGAACGCGGGATTTCTATCTGATCAGCGGAGCGAATATTTCGGTGTTATTGGAAATGTTGTTTTCCGAGGTGAGCGACGGGACGCAGATCGAGGAGATTGTAAACGCGGCGAAGGATCAGATGGTTTATGTCAATGCCATGATGGGAGCGCGGTCTGAATGATCCGACAGGTCAGCGTGGACGATCGCCTGCTTCATGGACAGGTGGCGTTTTACTGGACCAGCTATTACAATCTGGATATGATTCTCGTCCTGAACGACGAGGCGGCAAACGACGAATTCACCAAGATGATTCTGGGGCTGGCGAAGCCGCGCGAGGTGCGCTTACAGATCGCGGAGGTGGAAGCGGGCTTTGAGATCGTACGCAGGCAGCTGGAATCGCCGGACAACGTGCTGATCATCGTCGGCAGTCTGTTCGACGCCAATCAGGTGCTGGAACATTTCCGCGAGCTGAAAACGCTGAATCTGGGCGGCCTGCGGATGCGCCCCAACGGGAAGATCCTGAACGAGCGGACGGCGCTGACCAGCGAGGACATCGCGATCTGCCGGCGGTTGTTAGAACGGAAGATTACGATCACGGTGCGGCATTCGCCCGAGGCAGCGGAAAGCTTGTTGACGGAGAGCGTGCTGAAGCAGCTTTAGAAGTCAGGATCAGACAAGGCTATCCTGAGCTTTTAACCGAGGCGGTTTTCGCCAAAGGATTTCGCATTCCCGACCGCGGAACAAACGGCGAGGGCAGGCATATGATCGAGAACGCGATCAGCCAGCGGAGGCAGCGCAAGCTTGCTTCATTTCAGTCGGGAGAGAATGCGGCCTCTAAAGATATAAAAAAATCAGGGTTTCGCGGCTTAAGCGCCGGAGCCCTGATTTTTAAAATGCTTTCTGAACTGCGTCGGGGTTACCCCCAGCGCGGTTTTAAAGGTGCTGCAGAACAAATAGATGGAGGAGAAGCCGGTCGCGTCCGCAATCGCGGTGATCGAATCATCCGTTGTTTTCAGCAATTCCTGGCTTTTCTGCAGCTTAAACTGCAGGATAAACTGGCTGGGCGACTGCTGGACGAGCTTTTTAAAGCAGCGGTATAAATAACTCTGCGAGACATGCGCGATTTCGCACAGCTTGTCGACTGTGATATTTTCGCTCAAATGCTCCTGCAGATAGCGGACGCATTGGTTGAATACCGTTTCCTCGCTGGAGCGGACATGCGGGGAAGCTGCCCGCTGATGATCACCTTCCTGCCGCAGAATCCGCAGCCGCAGCATCAGGCTTTGCAGAAGCAGGACTGCTTCCAGATAATAACCCGGCTCCTGCTCGTTGACCTTTTTAATCGTGTGCTGCAGCTGATGCACCAGCACTTCGTTGATCGTATCGTGCAGCACCAGAATCTGCGTCAGCTCCAGCGACTCGATAAACCGTGCGATTTTATGCACCGGCTGAACGGTAAAATGGAGAAAGAAAAACTCGATTGTGTCTTCGCCGACGGAACTGACCGTATAAAAGGCGTTGATCGGCACGATCAGCAGATCGCCCGGCCCGACCTGGTATTCCTGATCCTCAACGATAATCCGGCAATGTCCATGCAGGAAGAACAGGATCTTGAAATGGTTCATGAAAATGCTGTGATTGATCAAAGGCGGCTTCTTGGAAAACCTTCCTATTTTAAGAATTTCATAATCAAATTCTTCTTCGATTTTGGAGAAATTATCTTTCTTTATGGGCGTATAAATTGAATTCATTCCACAATCACCTCAGTTTCTGTTGAATTAAGTATAACATAGATTTCCATAATGCAAAAATGAAGGTTCTGAAATTCTTAAAATCAGGAGTGAATTTGATATTGTGAAAACATTCTTAAATGATAAACTTACAATCAGAAGGGAAGGAAAGAAATGAAGAAAACAGTAGCCTTATGTTCAGCCTTCTTGTTGATGGTTTCCGCGATGAGCGGATGCTCAACGTCCAACAACAAGCCTGTGGAACAACAACCGTCAGCGCCGGCTACGGCGTATGATGAAGAGAAAACAGCCGACGTCATCGTCGTAGGCGCAGGCGGAGCGGGGTTATCCGCTGCGATCGCGGCCACCGACAACGGCGCGCAGAACGTCATCATTATTGAAAAGACAAACCGTACCGGCGGGAATCTGAATCTGACGTCCGGATCGATGTCTGCGGCGGAAACCTCGCTGCAGAAGGAAGCCGGCATCGAAGACACGAAGGCTTCCTTTGTGGAAGACATCATGAAAAACGGCGCTCAGCTGGGCAACCGCGAACTGATCGAAACCTTTGTTAACGAAGATACCGACATGTTCGAATGGATGCTGGAGCACGGCTTAGCCGACAACGAATTCTCGTTAGACAAAGCGACCGGCGGCAAAGCGGTCTTCGCGCCGGAACATCAGTTATATTCCGTTCAGCGGACCTACAAACCGAAGGCCGACGACAAGGAACATTATTCCAGCGCAGCGCATGAGGTGCTCGATCAGTACATCAAGACGCTGGACAACGTTACGATTGATTTCAACACCGACGGCGTGAAGCTGCTGGCGAACGACAAGGGTCAGGTCTTAAGCGTTGAAGCGGTTGCCGAAGACGGCAAGACGATTAAATATACTGCCAACAAAGGCGTCGTGATGGCGACCGGCGGTTATTCCGGAAACTTCAAGCTGATGGGCAAATACGCGGAACACGGCGCGGATTACCTCAGCTCTACAACCTCGATGGGCGAAGGGCTGCGGATGATGCAGGAAGTCGGCGCCAACGTCGATGAGACAGCGATGAGCTACATCCCGACGTTCCCGATGGGCGTGCAGACAGGTCCGCAGAGCGGAACGATCGGTTCTACTTACACCTGGAAGGCCGGCGGCATCTGCGTCAATCAGGAAGGCAAGCGGTTTGTCAACGAACAGGAAGCGCGCGTCGATGTGCGTGAAGTCGCGCTGGAAGAACAGCCGGGCGCGGTTCAATATGATATCTTCACCGACAAGATCGTTGCGGATCTTTCTGCAGCCGGCGGCGATATGATGTATCAGCTTTATTTCAATCCGGAAACCGGACGGGCGAAGAACCTGGTGAAGTCGGCGGCGACGCTGGACGAACTGGCCGCGCTGATCAACGTTCCGGCGGATGCGCTGAAGGCTACGGTTGAAACTTACAACAAAGCCGTCGACGGCGAAGTTGAAGATGAATTCGGACGCAGCTTTGACGCGACGCCATCCGCTTACAGCCTGGCGGTCAACAAGATCGAAGGCGACAAGTATTATGCGATTCCGTTAAAAGCGTTGGTTGTGATGACGCTGGGCGGCGTTTCGATCGACACGCAGACGCATGTTCTGGATGAAAGCGGCAACGTCATTCCGGGTCTGTACGCGGCAGGCGAATGCACCGGCGGCATCTGGGGCAAGTTCGTTTCCGGCGGCACCGGCGTCATGGGCCCGATCACCTTCGGACGGATTGCAGGCCGTACAGCTATGACGGATACCTTGGCGGAAGGCTATACCGTGAAAGCGGCATCCAACCTGTTCGACGCTTCCTTGTTTGAGAAGGAAACGGCGTCCGCGGATCGCTTCGATATGAGCAAGACGCTGAAAGACGGCGAATACACGGCGACGGTCGAAGGTCAGGAAGGTCAGATGACAGTCAAGACAACGATTGCGGACGGCAAGATCAGCGCGGTTGAAATCGTTGAACAGCATGAAACAGCGGGTGTCGCCGATAAGGCGATCAGTGATCTGCCGGCGGCGATCGTTGCGGAAAACTCCGTCAACGTCGACACAATCTCGGGCTGCACGCTGTCCAGCGGCAGAATTCTGGATGCGGTCACCGACTGCCTGAACCAGGCTTCCGCACAGTAATTCAAGTTTACCTCAAGAAAGAAGACAGAATGATCCCAAACGATTGTTCTGTCTTTTCTTATAGTATGAATTGCAAAGAGTTTGCAGCGGATTCAGTTTATCAACTCAATGTTTTCTCCCAAAGTAATTGCTCTAAATCCATTAAATTCAAAGTCTCGCATAGATAACCAAATGCATCGAAATTAAATTTTTTGAGATAGAATAATGTTTTCAAAGGATCAGGTAACTTTCTAATTTCTTTGCAATTCACTAAATTAACGGTTTTTTCAAATTCATGATCCGTGAGTAAGCATCCGCAAAGATATAAAACTTTTGAGGCTTGATCTGCAGCAATATCCGGGTTATATTTGTAACCCAATAGATGTCCTTTTATTTTTCGTATCCCTTGTAAGAATAATTCATAATCATTCTTAAGTATAGAACCTTTAGCCATAATACATAGACAAGAACGTATCGTATCAATTAAACAGTCTTTATAGTGAATGTTCAAATTTCTGAATCCAATTTCCATTTCTGCTGTTTTGATGTAGGTTGCTTTTACTGCGTGAAAGTCCTCAAGTTCATCAAATAAACAAGCAATGTCGTTTAATTGCTTAATAATTTCTAACTCTTTATCCACACCAAATGGAATTCCTATTGTATAGGGAGCAAATGCCGTTAATTTATCTCCTAGAATACAATCCACAGTGGGTATCTTTACAAAAATGTTGGGTTGTTTAACATTCAGAAAACGATTTTCGATATTTCTCTCTAAAAGCTTAACATATGGACATTCCTCAAAAACGACATCTAAAATGATATTAGTATTTGTTGACTGGATAGGTGAGTCATAGTAGAAACGATAATGTCTTTTCTCAATGTTGTTTCCGCCTCTTCTGATATTCTCCTCCATGTGCTTAAATGGAAAAACTTGTTCTGCTTTATGCAAATATTCATTTAAATCAGTATTTGGTTCCACGATGATGTCAATATCCGTAGATAATCGTTTAGGATTATCCAAAAGTAATAACAAACATGTCCCGCCTTTGAAAATGAATGGCATTTTCACTCTCGATAAGGCTTCAAGTAATCCGAAGGCAAAGAGACATCTTTCTACAAGATTGCGGTCTGCTTTTATATCCTCGGTTAAACTTTGAATATAGTTTTGTGTATAAATATTGGTATCAATCATTTCCCCCGTTATCCTTTCACTTTATTTAATAGTTCTTTTATTTTTTTTTCTGCATTTCTCCTTCGCGCATAACGCAGAATTTTTTTTACATCAATGTTATATTGCTTAAAGCAATATTCATAGATGTCAGCAGTCTCTGAATTGTTAATCAGACCTGAAGTGAACTTATCAGCGACCAAATCTACTAATAATTTTTCTAACCTTAGTTGATGTGGAGTATCCATGTCGTATGGAGATTCAGTAATCAGTTTCTTAACGACAATCGTACCCCATTCAGCATACCTATAGAACTCCTCAACAGTAGGTGTTAATTGAACTTTAGAATACTTTTCTTTTAAAATATCAAAAAACGATTCAACAAAGGAAGATTCTACCTCAATGACGTAAGTCTTGTTAGCAAGTAAATGATTCAGAAACTCATTTAATTGAGAAAATTCCCATACTTGAAAGTTAATTTCTGGATATCGTTCTTCTAAAAAATCATGAATTTCTTTTAATTCCTGACTTAACTGATAAGTGTAAGTTTTTTTGTTGGTAATGACTGTGTATTGATCTTTATCTATTTTTTTAATTAAATTCTGTCGCAAATATCTCTCTAATAAAGAGCTAAGATTATTAAAATTAAAATCAGGATTTTTTTGCCTAATTACTTTTCGTAAATCTTTACGGCTAAATTCTCTTTCATCTCGCATAGAATCGATGATTTCATAATAAATCAAGACCATCACCTCCAACGTGATATTTTGGCAAAAATTTAAAATTTTGCCGATAATTCATCTACTGACATATTATACCACAAAATAGAATGAAGATAACTATCACGTGGAAAATTGGCAAATTTTTAAATTTTTGCCAATTTTCCACGTGGATCTTGTGTTGAGTAAATACCTCGTTGCTTGAAGTGTCCTGCTGCCAGTAGTAAAGAACGTGATTTTATGGAAGTTTAGGCCAGGAAAAAGCTTTATTTGGTATCAGATTATTTATCAAAATTGTTTACTGTTTACTGTTAATCAACGCAGAAGTTAAATGATATTGATGTCTGTAATTGAATTTTCATCTTTATATGCTTCTACTATAGTTCCAGATATTTTATTTTATAATAAACTAGGTAAGCTGTTGAAATTCCCTTTGTCAGAAAGCTTTGTAATCATTTCCAGAAATTAACAGGTTGCTTTGGTCAGGGAATTTCGTTACACTGTAAATAAAGCCGGGATAAATTCGAAGAGGCATAAAAAATGAGAAATGAACGGATAATCTATCTGATTATGAAGGAAGATAATTACATTACAGCGAAGCAGATTTCTGAGATTATGGGAATCAGTCGGAAATTAGTGGTTCAGTCAATACAGGAAATTAAAGACGAACTTCCGGAATATGGCGCCCTGCTTGAAGTGAAAAAGGGACGGGGATATCGTATCCAAATTCATGATAAAACGAATTTCGACGCTCATTTTCAGATTCCGCTGACTCAGAACATGATTAAAACACAGACTTCCGACAGTCATTCTGAACGTGTCATTTTTCTCTGCCGTAAATTATTATCCCAGGAAAAGCCGATTACCATCAGCAGTCTGGCAGCCCAGATGTATCTGTCCAAGGGCGCGATTGAAGAAGATCTGAAGCAAGCGTATGAACTGCTTGCCGACTATCAGCTGTCCGTGGAAGCCTGGCAGAATAAAGGCCTGATCGTCATCGGGGAAGAGAAAAACAAACGGTTTGCGATTACTGATCTGATTGGAGTTTATTATAATTTTTATCTGTTAAAGGAAGTCGATCCGGATTACTGGCGATGGATTGCCTGCGAAAATGATGAAGCTTCAAAAATCAGACATCTTATCTACGATGTTCTGCAAAGCTGTCATATCCGGATCAAAGATATCAACGTTCAGAGAATTACAGCCTATCTGATTGTAATGCGGCATCGCTGTTCGGCCTGGTATCCTTTATATTTGACTGACGAAGAGAAAGTTGAAATGCGGACATGGCCGGAAATTCAATATGTTCACCTGCTTTTTGATCAGCTGGTAAAGGAAAATCCGGATTTTTGCGTAGATGAAGATGAAAGAGGGATCGTTGCCCAATTACTCCGCATCAGTCAGGAGACTGCTGGAACTTCCGGTTTTCTTTCCTCGCCAGAACTTTGCAGCCGTGGGTATCAGGTTATCCACGCAATAGAAGAACATCCGGTTAATCCCTGGATTCGCATGTTAATCACGATTGAAACACTGCATGGAGCATTGATAAACCTGATATGCAAAGCATTATTCCGCAAGCAATGGAACTTGCCGGAAAACGGCCATTTCATCAATCAAATTACCGATATTGTCGTCTTGAACTCGCCGATTTGTTATTATGCTGCATGTAAGCTCGCCACCCTCGTTAAAGAAGAAATCCATTATTCATTCAGCGTGGAAGAAATCACAAAATTAGTTCAGATTATTTATCATGAATGCGAACAAATTGAAATTCCGCACCGGCAATTAAAAATGCTTACACACTGTGAGAACGGTATGGATATGGCGGAGCTGATGATCCAAAGATGGAACCGACTTTTCGGTGATTTCATCGAAAGCAATCAAGCTGTTGAGCTTTATGAGGTAAGAGAATTAGCGCGGAAGAATTACGACTGCATTTTACTTCTGACTTTGGATTTTGCATATAAAGAAACGATTCCGCCGTTTTTTACAGCGTTTATTCCTGACAAAGACGATATCAGCCAGTTTATTAACGATTACATTTTGCCTTGTTATGAGTTGGAATTTTATCTGCCAGACAAGGAGAAGATCTCACTTCATGAACACAGCGCGTTCAAAAGTGAAGCGCAGTTCATTCACCAACTCGCATACAAAGTCTGCCTGCAGATAAAAGAAGGAAAACTCCTTGAGAAGCAGTTAAAGCAAGATTTTCTTTCTTCCTTTCTCGTTTTAAACGAAGAAGTCATCGTATTGCTTGGCGATCAGGAAATCGTTAAAAAAGAAATTTTTCAAATTCACAGGTTTAAACATGCCATCCGCTGGAAAGGCCGAACGGTGAAGACGATTTGTTTCGCAGTTCTGGCTCTGGACAATCCTGTCAGGATGAAACTTCTGGAAATTTTATGCCGGAAACTCAGCGCAGGAAGAATTCTTTCCCGTTATGAGGTAAAAAGTAAAGCTTTGATTGAAGCCATGGAGCATGCGGTCAGAGCGGAATTAAAAATTAATTTAATTCGTTGATTTTTATCAGCGACGCTGAAAAGTACTCTTTTAAAGGAGTATTTTTCTTTGTTTCTTAAAAACAACAGTGTTCCTATAATAAAAGTATCTCATGAAAGCGCTTAAATTGAGAGGTGGGAGGAGAAGAGAATGATCACTCTATTTCGAATCGACGAACGTCTGATTCATGGCCAGATTGCGATTAAATGGTCTAAGCATTACAACATCAATCGGATTGTGGTCGCCAATAATCAGGCTGCGTCAAGTCCGCTGATTCAGAATACGCTGCGAATGGCTGCCCCCGATCAGGTGAAAACCGCTATTTTGCCGATTGGCAAGGCGATTGCTTTACTGAAGGATCCCCGCTGTGCGGAGTTAAGAATTCTGGTTTTAGTGGATTGCCCGCATGATGCCCGGCTGATCGTCAGCGAGCTGCAGGACATTGAAATGATCAATGTCGGAAACTATGGCAGGATTGGAAAAGAAGAAGTACTTCGTTCCCGCAGACGATATTCTAAGAATATTTATTGCAACGAACAGGAAGCCTCGGATTTTCTATCTTTGATCGAAACCGGCATTCCTTGTATCTATCAAACAGTACCGGAGGAAGCACCGGTAAATGTTGCGCAGTGGTTTACGCATAAAGGGGGAATTTAAAATGCTGCAAAGTGCGTTAATCTGTACCTTCGTCTTCTGGCTGGCAGGGGCTATGGACTTTACCTGCTTTAGCTGGGCTTTATTTACACGGCCGCTAATCTGCGGGCCGATCACCGGATTGCTTTTAGGCGATCTGAGGACTGGAATCATCATGGGCGGCGCGATTGAAGGCATCTACATGGGCGTCAGCAATATCGGCGGCTCCACGCCGGCAGATCCATGTCCGGCAACCATCATCGCCGTCGCTTACTCCATTCTGACCGGCAGCGATATTGCCACCGGCGTTATGCTTTCACTGCCGATCGGTACACTTATGCAATCCTTTACGAATATCTTAACGCCATTCTATGCTTCATTATCCGTTTACTGGGAGAAATTAGCGGCTTCGGGAAATACGAAAAAAATGGGGCGGCAGGTTGTCTTGTTTGATTTATTCCTGCAGCGGATTGCCCAGATGCTTGTTCTGTTTCTCAGCATCGCTTATGGAATCGAAGGAATCCAAACTGTTTTTAATTCTCTGCCAGGCTGGGTGCTGAACGGATTTAATGCGGCCAGTGGAATGATGACAGCGGTTGGCTTTGCAATTTTGATGACAATGATCTGGTCGAAGGAAGTCGGCGGATTCTTCTTTGTTGGATTTGTTCTGGCCAAGTATCTGGGGCTGGGTACACTTCCGATCGCGATTTTATTGGCGGTCGTAGCGCTGTGTGTCTTCTTTAACGAGAAGCGATTTATTGAAATCTCAGCCGTTTCTAAAAACGTCAAAGAGAGTCAAGAGGAGGATTTTTTCTAAATGGCGAAAAATCAGATAACATCGGCGGAAAAGAAGATTTTAAATTCTATGTATTGGCGGTCAGGATGTTGCTTTGCGACGTTTAATATGGTAAAGATGGAAGGCAATGCTTTTACCCTGACCATGGCTCCGGCGATCAATGAAATTTTTAAAGATGACGAGGAGGAACGCTGCCGGACACTGTTGAGGCATAATAATTTCTTCAATACACATGCGGTTTTCCTGCCCTTTATCGCGGGACTGTGCTTTGCGATGGAAAAAGAAAGAAAAGAAAAAGGGACGGTGGACGCTGATACCATAGAAAGTATAAAAGTTGCGTTAATGGGACCGGCAGCGGGGATCGGCGACGCCTTCTTCTTCAACTGCGTCCGCGTGATCGCCGCAGGGATTGGAATTGGTCTGGCGGCGCAGGGAAATCTGCTCGGATCGATCATTTTCGCGATCATTTATGGCGGTTCCCAGATGCTGCTGCGCTGGTATTTCCTGCATATTGGGTTTCATGCAGGTACGGATTTTATCAATACAGTATTTGAAACCGGATTGATCAAGGCGGTTACGAAGGCAGCTTCCATTTTAGGTGTGGGCATGGTCGGCGCTATGGCGGCTCAAATGGTAAATGTTCCGCTGGCCTGGACGATTCAGATCGGGGAAGCCGCGGTTGTGGTCAACGACGTGATCAATTCAATCATGCCGGGTTTCCTGTCCATCGTTTTGCTCTTTGTTCTGATGAACCTGATTCGAAAAGGCAAACGACCGGCGATGTTGATTTTCAGCATTATGGTTATTTCTCTGATTCTGGCATTCCTGGGTATTTTCTGATATGCTGCGGCAGATCGTCTGCCTGATCCTTGCCATCCCTTTTGCCGCGCTCGGTTCGTCGCTTATATTGAAAGCCGGGATCGGAGTTGGCGCCTGGGATGCGCTGAGCAAGTGTGCGGCGCAGCTGTGCGGAATCAAGATCGGTACACTCGGAATGATGACGAACAGTCTCTGCGTCATAGGACAAATCCTGTTGTTAAGAAAAGCGTTCAAGCCGCTGCAGCTGCTTCAGTTTGGAATGGCCTTTCTGCTCGGCAGTCTGGTCAACTTCTTCTATTATGACATCCTTAGCCAGCTGGCCGTTCCAACCTATGGTCTTTCGATCATATTCCTGCTTGTCGGCAATGGGATCAATGCCGCGGCAGTGGCCCTGATCCTCAGCCTGAATATTGTGACCTTTCCAGTCGGCGGCCTGGTTCTGGCCGTTTCGCAGGTGACAAACCATGCGTATGGGAAATGCCGACAGAGCTTGGATGGAATCTGCATCTTGATGATTCTGATTCTTGTTTTCGGATTTCAAGGGGAAATGACGCTGCGGGAAGGCACGATTGTCAGTATGCTTATGTTTGGTCCGCTGGTGGATCGGTTCATGGCTTTATTTCACACGTATTTAAAGAAGGGAGCAAGAATTTGATTATTGTTCATGGTAAAGTTTTTATTGACGGCCAGTTTCATGAAACTGACTTGAGAATCACCGGAAAGAAAATTTCAGAAATAGCTCCGCGGCTGCAGGATGAAGAAAAGATTGATGTGCAAGGGGCTCTGATTTTTCCAGGGTTTATCGACACGCATATTCATGGAGCGGAGCAGGTTAATTGCGGGGAAAGCGCAGCGGCAATGCGAAAAATCTGTGCGGCATTGCCCCGATACGGAGTAACAAGCTTTACGCCGACGCCGATCGCCGACGATATTGAAACATCGCAAAAGGCGGTTCAGGTAATCAGGGAAGCAAAGGGTTCTTTGGGAAGCGATATCTTAGGGATCTTTTTATACACCGGTTATAAAAACCGATCGATTTCGTATTACGCTCCGCCGACGCTGCCCACACCGGAACATACTCGGGCGTTAGCGGGGCAGGATCTGTCGCTGATTTTTTCGGCCCTGATCGCGCCTGAACTGGACGGCGGCCTGGAATGGATTGATTGGGCAGTGGAACAGGGGATGCTTCCTGTTATCGGCTTTTCAGAAGGAAGTCCGGATATCATTCATCAGGCTGTCGCCCGCGGTGCACGGCTGACCGATCATTTCCCAAATGGTTTTCCGGCGATCGATCATCATCTTTCACAAGGGGTCGTTCAGTGTTTGTTGGAAGATGATTTGGCAATGCAGGTGAATTGCGATTGTATTCATGTCGCGCCGGAGTTTTTAAGAATGATGATCCGATGCAAAGGCTTAGATCATCTCGTAGCGGTTTCTGATAGTTCCTGCCTGCTGGGGTGCCCTGACGGTGAATATCAAATGGGGGATAAGAAAGTGTTTTTGAAGGATGGAGCGGTTCGTGATGTTAACGGGAAACTGGTGACAGGAGCGCATTCTTTTGATGAGAACATGCGGACATTACGCGAAAGGGGTTTCACATTAGAAGAAATCGGGGCCTTGTGTGCTGAAAATGCGGCTAAAGCTTTGAATTTAAAAGATCGCGGGAAGATCGAAGTTGGCCGCAGGGCAGATTTAGTCATCATGGATGAAGGCTTGCATGTCCGGAAAACGATGATCGAGGGTGAATGGTGTTATCAGAATGATTAAGATTTTAATTGCCAGTCATGATCGGATGGCCAGCGGTATGAAGGCGTCAGCTGAATTTTTCACCGGTCCTTGCGACCGACTGATGGCGATTGATGCGTATACCGATGAACAAGATTTTGAGAAACAGATTCGCAATTATTTAGCGAAGCAGAACGATGCGGAACAGATTCTATTTCTTTCCGATCTGTATGGCGGCAGTGTTAATCAAATCATGGCCCGCGTGATGAGCGAAAGAAAAAATATCCAGCTGATTTCGGGCTTCAACTTTTCCTTGCTTCTGGAATTAATGGAGTGGAATGAAGCGTATTTGAGTGAAGCGCAATTAGATATTATGATTGAACAGGCCAGGCAATCAATGAGCCGGGTTATCTTGAAGGAATCAGAAGCTGAAGCATTCTTTTGAGGAACTGCCAGGCTGGGATAAACGAATTGGAAGGCCAATAATTTAAAATAAGGAAGAGGTAATTCTGGTTTAGGATAGTTCTTCCTTTTTTATATTATTTGAGGGAATTCTAAAGCCAGAACGCAAAGAGGTGTTTTTCAAGTAAAGCATTTTCCGGTTTATTTTTGTTTTGATGCTGGAATATCTTCGCGAAGCAGATCAGGATGTTTGACAAGCGCCGGGTTTAATAATAAACTTAGGGTGCAAAAAAACAGGCTAGAAAAGAGGTTTTTTCAATGAACGATACATTAATTCACGCAATCAGTGCGAACGGGCATATTCGGGTGCTGACCTGCACCTCCACGCAGCTGGCGGAACAGGCGCGGAAGCAGCATGATCTGTGGCCGACCAGTGCGGCGGCGTTAGGCCGCGTGCTGACGATCACCGCGATCTTGGGCAGCATGTTAAAGACGGAAAAAGAAAAGGTGACCGTCCAGATCAACGGCGGCGGTCCCATCGGAACGATCATGGCCGACGGCTGGGCGAACGGCAATGTGCGCGGATTTGTCGGCGATCCAGAAATTTATCTGAAATATAACGATACCGGCAAGCTGGCGGTCGGAACGGCGGTCGGCAAGGATGGCTATTTAAAGGTCATTAAGCGGATGAACATGAAGAACGACTTCACCGGTCAGGTTGCGCTGGTCAGCGGCGAGATCGGCGAGGACTTCGCGTATTACTTTACAATTTCTGAACAGACACCTTCCGCGGTATCGCTGGGCGTACTGGTTGATACGGATAACTCGGTGATAGCGTCAGGCGGAATTCTGATCCAGATGATGCCGGAGGCCACGGAAGACGATATCAAGCTGGCGGAAGCCGCAGTCGCGAAGCTGCGTCCGGTTTCGGAGCTGGTGAAGGAAGGCCATGACGCCAGGGCGCTAGCGGCGATGTTGTTTGACGATCTGGAAATTCTGGAAGAAAAGCCGATCCAGTGGCATTGCGACTGCAGCAAGCAGCGCTTCAAAGCAGCGCTGACAACGCTGGATCGCGCGGAATTGGAAAAGATGCTGGAAGAAGACCACGGCTGCGAAGTAAAGTGCGAATACTGCAACAATAAAGTTCAGTTTACCGAAGATGATCTCCGCAGCATCCTGGAGTTCAAAGCGGCATGTGGAAAATAAGAAATCTTGAAATTGCCAATCCGGTCGTCATTGCGCCGATGGCCGGGATTTCCAACGCGGCGTTCCGGACGATCGCGCATGAATTCGGCGCGGGTCTGATCTATACGGAAATGATCAGCGACAAAGCGATCTGTTATTCCAATAAAAAGACGATGGAGATGACACAGCTGGCTCCGAATGAGCATCCGATCGCGATGCAGCTGTTCGGTCATGAAGAAGCGTCGATGATTCAGGCGGCGCAGGTGCTGGATAAAACGGACTGCGACGTGATCGACATCAATATGGGCTGTCCAGTACCGAAGGTTGTCAATTCCGGTTCCGGCAGCGCGATGATGAAGGATCCGGAAGCGACCTGTCAGCTGGTGCGTAAAATTGTGGCAGCGGTGGAAAAGCCGGTGACGGCCAAGATCCGTCTGGGCTGGGACAGTTCTTCGATCAATGTGCTGGAAATGGCGCGGGGATTGGAAGCAGCCGGCGTCAGCGCGCTGGCGGTTCATGGCCGGACGCGCAGTCAGCTGTATGAGGGCAAGGCCGATTGGAGCTGGATCAAGAAGGTGAAAGAAGCTGTTTCGATTCCAGTGATAGGCAACGGTGATCTGCGCAGTGTGGAAGACGCTGTGGCAAAAATTCAGGAGACTGGAGTCGATGCGGTGATGATCGGCCGGGGCGTATTGGGCAATCCGTGGCTGATCCGCGATCTGGTCTGCGCGTTCTCCGGGGAAGGGTCAGCCGAACCCGTCAGCGATCATGAAAAATTTGAGATTGCGCTGGAACACGCCCGCCGGTTGTGCACATTAAAAGGCGAACGGATTGGTATGAAGGAGATGCGCGGGCACGCCTGCTGGTACATCCAGGGCATTCCCTACTCCAACCGGATGAAAGATCGTATCAATCAGATGACAACCTATGCTGAATTTGAGTCGATGCTAAAGCTTTATGAAGAAGCGCTGGTCAGCGGTAATTTCGACAGGCTGTATCCGGCAGAGTAAATGAATCAAGAACGAAAGCCATTCCTGAAATCCGGGAGTGGTTTTTTTCCTTTCGAAATTGACAAACGGAAAAGATTGTTATACTGTATTATTATGAATAGTACAGATTGCGGATACGCAATCCAGCAGATCCTTTTGCGATCTTGGGGGATAATCAGAATGGGAAAGAAATTGTTTGCGATGTTGACGATGGCCTTCATGCTTTGCGGGTGCGCAACGGAAATGAATGCGCTGCAGGAAGAAAAAGTGGGAGAACAATGCACGAAACCGGTAGAGCTGAGAGTCGCTGCATTATCTGAAGTCTGGTCAACCGCGCAGTATTATTATGGATATTGGAATCAGATGCCGGAGGATTTTGACTGAGATGAGAAATATCAGGAATTTTTACCGCGGGTGATGAATGCGGAAACGGATGATGAATATGTTGACGCCATGCGGGAATTTGTTGCTTTGCTTCATGATGGACATACCAACTTTATTCCCGCGTCAGAATATCAGCTGAACAAAGCCTACCTGCCTTTTGACCTGGAAGATCTTGATGGCAGGCTGTTTCTCAAAGCTGCCAGCCGGAATTATGAAGTTCCTTTAGGCAGTGAACTCCTTGAAGTGGAAGATCAGCCCGCACTCGATTACATCTTGAAGAATTTTGAAAAGTATGTACCGGTGCTGACGGAACCCGCCCATGAAATCGAAACGGTAGAGCAGTTTTTAAAAGATGAAAAAGGAAAAGAGATTACATTAAAATGGTTAACCCCGCAGGGTGAATTTGTAGATTCAAAAGCCAGTTATGAAACCTCAGGTTCCATTTATGTAAATCAGTTAAAAACACCGTCACTTTCAGATAAGAAACTTCTGCTTAAATCCAGTCCTTATTTTATGTGTGAACTTAACGAAGATCTTGTGTATTTGGAAATAACATCTTTTATGGGAGACAGTGAAGATCTCTATTATGAACAAGTCATGCCCCTGCTTGAACCATATTCAGGGGTAATTATTGATATTCGTCACAATGGCGGTGGGAATTCATATAATGGGGATATCGTGTTAAATTCTTTTACAGATCAGCCTTTACCAAGAACCTTCCGCTTTGAATCTGAATTTCATTCTTCCTGGATTCCGTATGGAGACAATGATGATTCTCTCTTCTATAGTGGAGGAGAACTTGACGAATCTGCTCAGCGCATGGTAAAACATGAGTATTATGGGATAGATGAAGAAATTGATGATTATCTGAGCCATATCGAAGAGCTTGAGGATCATCGGGAATTTCCTAAGAAACCTTTTACAATGGATAAACCTGTCGTTATTCTTACTTCGCCATATGCTGGATCGGCGGCAGATACTTTTTCTGTTACAGCGAAAGCTATGGATAATTTTACACTGATGGGTCTGAGAACCCATGGAGCGACAGGAAATATTTATGATGTCTCTCTTTCAGATGGAAGCAAGTATACTTTATCAATTATGAATTGTTACGGTCCAAATAAAAAAAGTATTTGGAATCGCGGTGCAGAGCCGGACATTGAAATGTGGACAACGCCGGAAGATTTACTGAGCGGTGAGGATACCGTTTTAAATGCCGCGATTGAAACACTGCAGCGCCAAATCAAGGAACGAACAGGAGAATGACATGTTTACAATAGATCAGCACAGCCGTCAGCCGATATATGAACAGCTGAAGGAACAAATTATCCGGTATGTCAGTCTGGGTGTTCTGCAGCCGCAGGACCGGATGCCCTCGGTGCGGATTTTGGCGCGGGAGTTGGGGATCAATCCCAATACGGTGGTAAAAACCTATCAGGAGCTGGAAGACGAAGGCATTCTGGTCACAGAACCTAAAAAAGGTTTTTTTGTCAGCGATCAGAATGTGCATTCCATTTTAAGTTTGAGACAAAAAGAAGAATTCCGCAAAGCGGTAATCCGTTGCCGGGAAACCGGAATCTCTGAGGATGACGCGCAGAAAATTGTCCGGGAAGTCTATGAAGGAAAGCAGGGGTAAACCATGTTAAGGGTGGAAAATTGCCGGAAGGTGTATGACGAACAAACGGTATTGGAACATTGCAGCTTGGAGTTGGCGTCCGGTTCGATCCTGGGGCTGATCGGAATCAACGGAGCGGGGAAATCCACGCTGCTGCACTGTATCAGCGGCGCGATTCCCGTCGATGAAGGAACAATTACATGGAAAGAACAGCCGGTGCTCGATCATCCGGAGGTGAAACAGAAGATTTTTCTGGTTCAGGATGAACCCGTTTTTGCACAGACGGAAAATGCCCGGGAACTGATCGAATATCTTTCCTTATTTTATCCGGCCCTGGAATCGGAGTTATTCTACGATCTGTTAAGCCAGTTAAAGCTCAATCCGAAACAGCCTTTCTCCGCTTTCAGCAAGGGGATGAAACGGCAGGTTTTGATGGCCGCAGGGCTGGCGGCGCACCCGGAGCTGCTTTTGATCGACGAGGTGTTTGATGGGTTGGATCCGTTTGCCCGGCGGCTGCTTCAAGGTCAGCTGGCGGCGCAGACCGTTGAGGAAGGCATGAGTTCGATATTAACCTCGCACCGGCTGAGCGATCTGGAGAATTTCTGCGATGAATACGCGTTGTTGGACAAGAAGCGGATTCTGCATCAGAACTCCATGTTTCAAACGCAAAAGGAGCTGGTTAAAGTCCATCTCGCGTTTGATCATCCGATCAATCCCGCGATGTTTCAGGATCTTGAGTTGCTGAAGCTGGAAATTCATTCCCGGATGGCGCAGGCGATTCTGCGCGGCGATCATGACGAGGTGGAAGCGAAGCTGCGGAAGCAGAATCCGGTCATTCTTGAAATCTTTGATTGTACGCTGGAAGAAATATTCCTGGCGCAGCTGGAAAAGCGGGAGGAACTGCAATGATCCATAAGAAATTATTAACGGCCATGTTAAAGAAAGATTTTAAATTGTTTCTCTGCCTGCTGCTTCTGGATTTGTTGATCATGCCGTTCGTCTATGTTAATTTTCCAACGATGATGGACGATGCCAGTCTTTTGTTTAACTTTTATTTTATCTATCTGCTGCTGCTCATCATCATCCTGATCCGGCGTCAGCTCGGCTTTACGATGAAGCGGGAGGAAAAAATTCATGACTATCAACTGCCGCTGACGAAAAGAAGTTTGATTTTGACACGGTTAACAGCTGGAATCCTTGTCTTCCTGATTCCTTATCTGATCGCCTGGCTGATCATGGGGATTCTCATGCTTGATCGCCATGCCACTGTGATCTCAATCTGGAATGGAACGGTGCAGCTGATGCTGGCGATGATGATCTATCTTTGTTTTTGCGCCTGGGTATTTCTGCGCAGCCGCAAATCGTTTCAGGCGATGCTGACGATCGCCGTCTGGACGCTGGCTCCAGTCTTTATCGTTTCGGCGTCTGTAGATATTATGCGGGGAACGGTCACATATCGTTATCAACTCAGGGAATTCTTTACACTGCTGCATGATTTCGGATGTCTGCCGGGTTTGTTTACTCTTGCGGCGAAAGGGTTGATTTGCGACTCTACATTTCCTTCATTAGGAAGCTGTCTGCTTGTTGACGGTGTTTATCTGGCTGCGGCGTTGCCTGCAGTCTATCAGGTAACCAAGAATTCAGCAGAAAACGAGCATAAAACGTTAAAGCAAAGCGCGTTATTCAAACTGATGCCGCTTGCTTCCGCGGCTGGCGTGATGATTTGGGGATCGTTGACGGCGGTCAGGCCCCAGCAATGTCTGCTTTCCGTAATTTTGGCAGCTGTCCTCTACTTGTTGATCCGTTTCCTTTCTTACTCGAAGATTCAGTTCAACAAAATGATGCTGCTGGTACTGACCGTTGAGTTTCTGGTGGTTCAGGGAATTTTCTGGTCGTGGCGGGTCAGCGGCGGCTGGGGCATGACCCATCATACAACCGTCGAAGACGTCTACTTTATCACTTACTATGATGGTCTTGGCAAAATCGGAAGCTATTATAAATACTTTAACGTGGAGAATACTGCAAGTTTAAGTAAGGAGGATAAAGAAATCCTGATCCAGGCTCAGGTGGAAACGGATAAGCGGTATCGCCGCCAAGGATTGAAAGACGCGGTGGGTATGATCCAAATAATTTATCGCACGCATGACGATAAATACAGTTATTATCTTCCTTATTATGCGGATATTATGGAACCGGCGATAGAACTGCTGGAAGAACAGGATGTTCCGATTTCCACTTATCTTCGTGTTGATTATCCGGGCTGGGAAAATTACTTCTATTTACAAGGATTGAGCATCAAGCTGTTTTAATCTGGTTTGAGGTTATCTCCGGCAATTAAGCTGCGATCCAATGAAGAATAAGCTAAACGCAAATTCAATCCGCTCCGGTTTTCCTTCCTGGAAAATATGTAAAACGCGTTCATTAAGCCCTGAAATGACATTTCCCCCGTTGACAAACAATTTGAAAATGCTATAATCTAAACGATTATTTGCGCGAGGAACAGAGGAGTAATCCGGAAACGCTGCAGCGAGAGAGTCCCGGCTGGTGAAAAGGGATATGCAGAATCCGGACGAATAAAGGCTGGGAGCGTCAACGCAGACCTGCGTTACGGGCAGACTGATACGATCAGTCACTAAGATGATTAAAGCGATTTAATCATGAATTAGGGTGGTACCACGATGACAACTCTCGTCCCTATCGGATTTGAGAGTTTTTTTATTAGCAAAAAGGAGGAAAAGAAAATGGAACAGAAGTTATCAGAACAAGAACTGGTTCGCCGTCAAAAGATGGAGGATCTACGGGCTAAAGGCATCGATCCATTTGGCCATGCGTTTGCGCGCACGCACCGTTCCGCACAGCTGCGGGAAGAGTATGGCGAAGTAAGCCAGGAAGAGCTGGAAGAAAAGAAGATTCCGTGCGCCATTGCCGGCCGCATCATGACCAAGCGCCGGATGGGCAAGCTGGGCTTTATGCACTTGCAGGACCGCGACGGCCAGATTCAGGTCGTCGTCAACAAGGGCGTGGTTGGAGAAGAGGTTTACGAGCTGTTTAAGGCTGCCGATCTGGGCGATATCGTCGGGATCGAAGGCTATGTCTGCAAGACCAACACCGGCGAACTGTCGGTGAAGGCGGAGAAACTGGAGCATCTGACCAAGGCGCTGCGGCCGCTGCCGGA
Organism: Holdemania sp. 1001095H_141210_F2; assembly: GCF_015558105.1. Lineage (NCBI taxonomy): Bacteria > Bacillati > Bacillota > Erysipelotrichia > Erysipelotrichales > Erysipelotrichaceae > Holdemania > Holdemania sp. 1001095H_141210_F2. The sequence continues at coordinate 39,231 of NZ_JADNPO010000010.1, read as the reverse complement.
AAAATTCCACGGCCTGCAGGATGTTGAGGAACGTTTCAGAAGACGGTATGTCGATTTGATCATGAATGAAGACAGCCGCAAGATCGCGATGCTGCGCCCGAAAATCATCCGCGCTGTCCAGCATTATCTGGATGGTCAGGGCTTGATGGAAGTCGAAACCCCGGTGCTGCAGCCTATTTTAGGCGGCGCCGCGGCAAGACCGTTTGTGACTCATCACAACACGCTGGATATGGATTTCTATCTGCGGATTGCGACGGAGCTGCCGTTAAAGCGTCTGATCGTCGGCGGATTGGAAGGGGTCTATGAAATCGGCCGCCTGTTCCGCAACGAAGGCATGGATCCGAAGCACAATCCGGAATTTACAACCGTGGAAGCGTATGTGGCTTACAGCGATATCGAAGGGATGATGGCGCTGAACGAAGGTCTGTTTGAAAGCGTCGCAATGGAAGTCTTCGGTAAGACTGACTTTACGCTGGGCGACAAGCAGATTTCCCTGAAAGCTCCGTATAAGCGCTGGCACATGGTCGACGCGGTAAAGGAAGTCACCGGCGTTGATTTCTGGAAAGCCATGAGCGTTGAGGAAGCGCTGGCTTTGGCTAAGGAACACGGCGTTGAGGTCCAGCCGCATGAACGCACGGTCGGTCATATCATCAACCTGTTCTTTGAACAGTTCTGTGAGGAAAAGATCACGCAGCCGACGTTTGTCTATGGTCATCCGGTAGAGATTTCACCGCTGGCCCGCAAGAATGCAAAGGATCCGCGATTCACAGATCGCTTTGAGCTGTTGATCTACGGCACGGAATATTCCAACGCGTTCAGCGAGCTGAACGATCCGATTGATCAGCGCCAGCGTTTTGAGGAACAGCTGAAGCTGAAGGAAATGGGCGACGCGGAAGCCAGTGAAATGGACGTCGATTATGTTGAAGCGCTGGAATACGGCTTACCGCCGACCGGCGGCATCGGCATCGGCATCGACCGCTTCGTGATGCTGCTGACAGGTCAGGAATCAATCCGCGAGGTGCTGTTATTCCCGCACATGAAGAACCGCAACGAGTAAGAAAAAACAGAACCAGAAGAGGAATGGCTGATTCAAAGGCGATTCCTTTTTTTGTTGAATCAAGGAGGATGTTTCATTGGAATTTTTGTCAGTCATGCCTGTTTGTTTCCCAAGGGATCCGGAAATAAAAGAAACTGATAATTCAATCATGAATAATGGTAAAATGATAGCCGAGAGGTGAAGCCTATGTTTAAAACCGGCCAGTTATCCCGGGCTTTTGAAATTGATCGAACGAGCTTGAACTATTATGTCCGCACCGGTCTGCTCAATCCGGAAATGCTGGACAATCAATATCATACCTACTCGTTTCAGGATTTCGTCGCACTTTCCTATATCCGCCATTACCGCGGTCTCGGCTTTTCCATGAGCGAGATTAAAGCGCTGACACGGCAGAGCGACAACGAGGAAAAACTCCAATATTGCCAGAATGAAATGCAGACGATTGACGATCAAATCCGCCTGCTGCGGCTGAAACAGCGCTTTCTGGAAAATTTCATCAACCTGCTTCGTTTCTATGAAAGCTATCGCGATCATCCCATGCTGCTGATGACGGAACCTTATTATTTTATCAAACGGGAAGCGTTGGGCGATCCGGTGCTGAAGGCGTTGTATAAGCAGCTGCCCAGCAATGAATTCACGGCGGTTTGCGATCAGGACTTCAAAGTGACGCTGCGGCCGCAGTCGGCGCAGGGACTGGTGCTGAAAGAAGCGTGGGCCAGGGAATTTCAGCTTCCGCTACCGGAACAGGCTATTTTTTATCCGGCGGAACAGCGCTGCCTCTGCGCGTTTCGCGTCGGGGGAACTGCGTTTGAAACGCAGCTGCAGGCGTCCTTGCGCGGTCTCTATCAGACAATGGAAAACCAGGGGGTGCGGCTGCAGCGGGAGTTCGTCATTTATCTGTTGATCAGTAAGTACAATCAGGCGGACGAATATTTCGACGTCTATGTCGATATTCCTCTGAAAACGCTTGACTGATGAATAGTTCATCAGTTTATACTTGCTTTGTGAGCGGATGAACGAGATCTGCTTTCAAGGAGGGAAAGATTTTGAAAGAGTGTTCAAGAAGAAATTTCATCAAAGGCATGGCCGCGTCAGCGGCAACGCTGGCTGTCGGCGGTTTGTTAGCCGGATGCGCGGCGAATGAAGCGCCGAAAGCTGAAAACCAGGACGGCGGGGAACAGCGGACCTGGGATAAGGAAACGGACGTTCTGATCTTAGGCGCCGGCGGCGCGGGCATGTGCGCAGGTTATGAAGCAACCCAGGCCGGTGCGAAAGCGTTGATTTTGGAAAAAGCGGAAAGCTTCGGCGGCACGTCGATCCGTTCCGGCGGGATTATCCAGGCTTCCTGCACCGCGGCCCAGAAAAAGCTGACGAGCTATCAGGAGGATACGGCGGAAAAGCATGCGCAGTATTATCTGGAAGAGGGCGAAGGCACGCTGGACGAGGAACTGGTCAAGGATATGACAGCCGGCTCGGCGGGCCATATCGAATGGCTGGAAAGTCTGGGGCTGGAGTTTACCAACGTCACCGGCTCCGCTCATGTGCCGATGGCGGATGAGAGCAATTATGCCGACCGGATTCATGGTACGGACGTCGGTGCTTCCGGGATGTTCACGGCGGTTCATGACGCGGCGGAGAAGAGCGGCGTTGAATTTTTGTATAACACGGAAGCGACCAGGCTGATCGTTGAAAACGGCAAGGTTGTCGGCGCGGAAGCGTTATCGGAAGGTAAAACCATCGCGATCAAAGCGAATAAGGGCGTGATCATCGCGACATCCAGCATTGACCACAATCAGGAAATGAGCAAGGCGCTGAGTCCGAATCAGTATTATGACAATGCCAATTCGATCTGCGCGGCGGCGCCGACCAACACCGGCGACGGAATCCGGATGGCGGCGGCGATCGGCGGACAGCTGACGCATTTCGGCGGGGTCATCGACCTGACGGGCAAGACCAGCGCCGGCATTAACCGCCAGACGCCGCTGATGCCCTGTTTCTTCGTAAATAAATACGGCCGTCGTTTCGCCTGCGAAGATACGACGTATGCTCTGACTTCGCGCGAACTGTGGCGGGAGATGACCAAGACGAATCACGCCTGCTACACGATCTGCGGCCCGAATGCCGTCATGACCAAAGAAAAGCTGGATGAAATGGTGGCGTCCGGCAAAGCCTTCACAGGGGCGACGATGCAGGAGTTGGCGGCGCAGATTGACGTCGACGGCGAAAATCTGCAGGCGACGCTGGATCAGTGGAACAAGGATATCACAGAATCCGGGAAGGATCGTCAGTTTGACCGTGCGACCGGATTGGAAGTCATCGAAGGTCCGTATTATGCGTTTGAAGAAGGGTTCATGAACCTGGGCTCGATCGGCGGTCTGAAGATTACCCTGAACTGCGAAGTCGTCAACACCCAGGGCGAAGTGATTCCGGGGCTGTATGCCGCAGGCATGGCGTCCGCCGGCTGGGTGGGTCCGTTCTATCCGGGATCGGGAACCGCTTTGCTGGGTGCGATTCACTGGGGCCGCAAAGCCGGCAAGGTCGTCGGCGCGCTGTAAGTCTGCGGGCTTAAGCATTGATCAGCGAAAGTTAAATTTGATCTATTTAAAAACGACAGGATGCAGATAATGGCCTGTCGTTTTTACGTTCAAAAAGAGTGGCAAAGGTCAGAGCGGGGGGAAATTCGCCATGAAATCGTCCTTCCTGCACTAATGCTTCATCTGATAATCCGTGCCCCACGCCTGCATCGCATCGAGCACCGGCTTTAAACTATACCCCAGTTCAGTCAGCGCGTATTCCACCCGCGGTGGCACCTCGGCATACACGGTGCGCGTCAGTAAGCCGGAAGCTTCCATTTCCCTTAACTGCGCCGTCAGAACCTTCTGCGTCACCGTACCGATCGACTTCTTCAATTCCCCGAAGCGTTTCGCTCCGGGCAGTAAATCCCGCAGAATGAGAACCTTCCATTTGTTGCTGATAAGCGTCAAAGTGACTTCCACCGGGCAGGCCGGCAGTCGCTTCTCCTGGATTGCTTCGCTCATAATCTTCCTTCTTTCCTCATTAGTATCTTTTTGGAACCTAGAGCACAATTAAGTGCTTACTTTCGTTTTGATCCCTTTAATGCTATTCTAATCCTGACAAAGGACAAACACAAGTCCTTCTGTGGAAAACCTGAAGGAGGAAAAGAAAATGCAGGAAGTGATTCAGTTCTTAAACGAAAATCCGGTTCAATATCTGGCGACGATTGGCCGCGATGGCAAGGCGAAGTGCCGTCCGTTCATGTTTGCCGGCGAAAAAGACGGCAAGCTGTGGTTCTGCACAAACAACACGAAGGAAGTCTATCAGGATATGCTGACGAATCCCAACGTTGAGCTCAGCGCAGCCAGTCCTGCTTATGCCTGGATTCGCCTTAATGGTAAAGTTGTTTTTGAGGATAACCGTGTAGTTAAGGAAATGTGCCTTGAAAATCCGATCGTCAAAGGTCAGTATCAGACGCCGGACAATCCGATCTTCGTCGTCTTCTATCTGGCGGATGCGCACGCTGTGATCGCTGATTTCTCCGGTAATCCGCCGCAGGAATACTCGTTCTAATCGACAAACCGGCAGACCGTTGAGGTCGGCCGCTTTTTAGCACAGAAAGGGGACGGAGTCATGGAAAAGGAAGATATTTTAAAAATCTTGCAAGAAGACATTCATTCGGTAATCGTCGCGACGCTGGATGACGAAGGCCGGCCGCAGACCCGTGCGATCGACATCATGTTGATCGAAGACGGGAAACCGATCTTTTTAACGGCGCGTGGAAAAGCCTTCTATGATCAGCTGACAACGCAGAAGTTTATCGCGTTGTCAGGCGTAAAGGCCGGCGTTTCCGTCTCGCTGCGAGGCAAGGTCCGACCGGCGGATCCGGAATTGCTGGAGCGGGCTTTCCAACAGAATCCCTACATGCAGACGATTTATCCGGGAACGACCCGGCAGGCGTTGGTCATGTTTGAGCTTTATGAAGGACAGGGTGAAATTTTCGATCTTAATCCGCGGCCGGTTTACCGCCAGCGCTTTACGATCGGCCTAGCTGAACCGGCAGGCATGCGGTATAGGATCACGGCGAAGTGCGATGGCTGCGGCGTTTGTCTGAGTGTTTGTCCGCAGCAGTGTATTGCGTTGATCGGTAAGCAGGCGCAGATTCAACAGGAACATTGTCTGCATTGCGGACAGTGCCAGCTGCATTGCCCGAAGCACGCAGTGGTGCGCGAACCATGAATCAGGATGAACGCTGTACCTGGCTGATCCGGTTTTTGCTGAAAGAACAGCGTTGGGAAGAGCAGATTGAAATCCCCGATCAATTTTCCCAGCGCCAGCGCTTGCTGCGCGGTCTGATGAACGTGCGCCCGCCCTGGCCGATGGATCCAAAGTGGCTGCGGATTCAGGACGATTATTTACAGACAGAGCTGAATTCTTCTGTCATATCCGACGCCGCCACGTTGCCTGAGTTGGAACCGGACATCAGTTTGTGGCAGGGCGACATTACCAAAATCAAGGCGGATGCGATCGTCAATGCCGCTAACAACGCGCTGCTAGGCTGCTTCATACCCAATCATGGCTGCATTGACAACGCGATACATTCTGCCGCCGGGATTCAGCTGCGGCTGGCATGCCAGACCTTGAGGGAAAATCAGAATATGCCGGAGCCGGTCGGTCAGGCTGAAATCACGCCGGGATTCAATTTGCCGGCTTTGTGGGTGCTGCATACCGTCGGTCCGCAGGTCCGCGGCGTGCTAACCTCACGGCATTGCGAGCAGCTGGCAGCCTGTTATACCGCATGTTTACAGAAAGCGGCCGCCTGTCAGCTGAAAACGCTGGTCTTCTGCTGCATCTCGACGGGAGAATATCATTTTCCTTCCCAGACTGCCGCGCAGATTGCGATCCGTACGGTCCGGACGTTTTTAAGGAAAAATGACGAACCGTTGAAAGTCGTATTTAATGTGTTCCGCGATCACGACGCCCGACTTTACCGCGCAGGATTGGGCTGCGCTGAAGAGGAAGACAACCGGTGAAAATTGCTGATCTGAAAACAGGATCCGCGGCTTCTATCCGAGCGATGAAAGAACGTTCAATACGTCAGAAAGGTGAGATTTACGATGAAAGATCAACGAGCCAGCACTGTGGAAAATTCCATCACAGCCTTGCGGAAAGCGCTGAATGAGGCGCAGGCGGTTGTGATCGGCGCGGGGGCCGGCTTATCCATCAGCGCCGGCTTCACGATTTCCGGTCCCCGGTTTTATGAATATTTTCAGGATTTCGCGGATACGTATGGATTTCAGGACATGTATTCCGGCGGCTTTTATCCGTTTACAACGCTGGAAGAATATTGGGCTTACTGGAGCCGTTATATTGAGCTGAACCGCTATCGCCCTGCGGAGTGTCCGGTTTATGAAGAACTATGGGAACTGGTAAAGGGAAAGGACTACTTCGTGATCACTACGAATGTCGACCATCAGTTTCAGAAAGCAGGTTTTGACCGCCGCCGGCTGTTTTATATGCAGGGAGATTACGGATTATGGCAATGCAGCGTGCCGTGTCATCAGAAAACCTATGACAATGAGGTGCTTGTGCATGAAATGGTCCGGTTGCAAAGCCATCTTCGGATCCCCTCCCGGCTGATTCCCTGTTGTCCCCGCTGCGGCAAACCGATGAGTATGAATCTGCGGATTGATTCCTCATTTGTCGAAGATGAAGGTTGGCATGCGGCATCACAGCGTTATGGTGAATTTCTCCGGCAGCATATGCACAAAAGAATTTTGTTTCTGGAACTGGGCGTGGGCTTGAACACGCCGGGGATTATAAAATACCCTTTCTGGCAGATGACAGCGCAGAATTCCAAAGCAATTTATGCCTGTATCAATAAAACGGAAGCGCTATGCCCGGAAGAGCTTGCAAAACAGGCGATCTGTATTCAACAGGATATCGGTCAGGTTCTTGCCCTGCTGTAATTACACATCTTCGTTTGAGCGGAGAGAGAAGTGCTGAAAAGAAGACGTCTGTCTGAATTTCATTTTTGTCCGCCTGGTAATGAATAAGAGGAACGACCAGAGAACTGGTCATGAATCGAAATGGTCAGGAGACTGACCTTTTTGACGTGGGAATCCACAATGGGATGGAAAGCAGGCCGATGTTTTGATAAGACCCGGATTCTGCGGTTTCTAACGAAGGGGATTGATGAGAAGCGGACTCTGCGGTTTCAATGAGCGGAGTTTTGATCATCATGACGAGCGCAGCGGCAAAGTGAAAATTCACGATAGAAGTGAAAAAGGGGATCAAAAAAACTTGAAACTTGTCCTGATCTGTTAGAAACTTACATCAGAAGACTCTGGATCTTCATCGGTAATCCGGAGGATTAAAGGAGCGGAACCAATGAAATTAGAATTAACGGCAACAGGGAAAATCAAATACTGTGTTTTTCATGCGGAAGCTGTACCCTTTCGTCAGGATGACTATGGCGGCCCGGCGTGGCAGTGCCGCTTAGGAGAGGAACTGCGCACGTCAACTTCGCCGCGTTTTAAGGAAGGCTGGTTTAAGGAAGCGTTCTTCGGGGTTGAGCTGCGCTATCGTTTCCAGATCGAAGGGGATAGTCTGATCATCGAGGCAGAAGCGGAGAACCAAAGCTCGCAGACAATGCCGCTGGATCAGCTGGGGCTGCGCATCGGTCTGGATTGCTGCATGGAAAGCTATCCGCAATGGGACACGGTATTTGCGCCGACGCTATTGCGGTGTGAGAAAACGTATTTCTGGGGTTTTCTGTCCAGTCCTTCAGGCCGGCGGCTCGGAATTTACAGCCCGGATCCGATCGCCAGCTGGCATCTCGACTACAACCGGTTTTTCGCGGATGGCGGACATCGGATCATGACGTTCTGTCTGGACTTTCTGCAAAGCGGGAAGCTGCCGGACCGGCATCCTCAATCCCGGCCGCTTAAGCCGTGGGAAACGCGCCGGTGGCGGATTGAAATCGCCGAGCTGGCTGCGGAACAAGCGGTGCCATCGTGGCTGGCGGAAAAGGGCGTACCGGTTTTTGCGGGCGAGCGCTGGAGCGCGGAATGCGGAAGTGTGCTGGAATTTGAACTGTTGTCCAGGACCGAACCAACGCTGTCGGCAGAGGGACGGGCGGTGCCTTGTTCACTGAAAAAGCCGGGCGTGTATACGGTGCGGCTGGAATCGGACCAGCCCAGCGAACTTCGTCTGACGGCCTCGAATGGGAAGCATCAGAGTGAAGCGTGGGTTCAGTTTATCCATCCATGGCGGACGATCATGGAAGAAGCGGCGCGGCAGGCGCTGAGTCAGCCGCAGAAAATGGGAACGCATTGCGAAAGCTGGTATGGTTTATTTACCGGCGCGGCCGCGATCCTTCATGATCTGGATTTTGACCGTGCGGCATATCTTAAAAAGGTTCGCGAGCTGGTGCCGCTGGGCTTCGACGTTGAACAAGGCTGCCCGACTGTGCATCCTGGCCGAATTCAGAATACCGCCTGCATGATCGGTTTGATGGCGGATCTCGGCGCTGCGCTGCACAGTGGTGAAGCGCTGGAGCTGGGCGCGAGACTGGCTGACTGGCTGATCGAGCACAGTCAGCGGGAAGACGGCGCTTTCTGCAACGGCAAAGGAAAGCACTACACGAGCGTTATTTATATCGCGAAAAGCCTGCTCGAACTGGTTCTGGAAGAACGCCGGCATTCAGAGGCTTTATGGCAGGCCCGTGCCCAACGGCATTTTGAGGCGGCGAAGCGGGCGGTTGACGAGCTGGCGCTGCATCGGGATAACATAGAAACCGAAGGCCAGGCCACGCTGGAGGACGGCATGCTGACCTGCTCCGTCGCGCAGCTGACGATGCTGGCGAAAATGCTGGAGCCGGAAGCACGCCGGCCGTATATTGAAGCAGCAGAATGCTTAGTCCGCAAGCATCGCTGTCTGGAACGGACCGTCGTGGCGGACAGCCGCTGCAGCGGGACGACGCTGCGGTTTTGGGAAGCGCAGTACGACGTGCTGACGATGGGCAACATGATCAATTCTCCGCACGGCTGGAGCGCCTGGAAGGTGTACGGCATGATCGATCTGTATCTGCTGAGCGGCCGGCGTGACTATCTGATCGACGCGATGAATACGCTGATGAGCTGCGTCAGTCTGCTGGATGTGGAAAACAAAACGCTGAACTGGGCGTTTGTGCCCGATCCGCACCGCGAGGTCATGTCCTTCGTTGGGGATCCGGAAAACCCCGGCAGCGGAAAGTTTCAGGCGCGGACGATCGCAGAGGAGCGCGTCGGGATGATCAGCGGCTGGTACCATGCGCCTGAAAATACCGCGGTGTTTGGATATCTTGGCAGCTGGCCGGACGTGACGACCGATCAGGGCGGCTGCTGTGACAACGATGTGCATGAGATTTTCAAATGTGTGGAGGAAGTCATCTTAACCCGCGCCTATGTTCATGAAGAAGACGGCCGATGGGACGCATTTCACTGCACCGTGGAAAACACGGCAGAGGGACTGACGATCCGGCCGCGGGAAGCGTTAGTGGATCAAGTTCATGTCCAGCTGACGCAGCCGATGAACATCACAGTGGAGTTTGCCGGAGAGCGAGTGACCGCCCGGCTGCAAAGCGGCTGGATCATTCGGACAGGAACTTGGGCAGAGTGAGGCGGCAGGGAGGAAGAGAATGTCGGGAAAATGGAAGATCGGGGTTGCGGTCAGCGCCCTGTTGTTAGGCGGCTGCGTCAAAGCGGGTACGCTGCCGAAGAAGAACGAACCGCTGACGCACGTCATCGCCACGGATCTGCATTATTTAGCGCCGGAGCTGCACGATCAGGGCGAGCGCTTTCAACGATTGATTGAGGAAAGCGACGGCAAGCTGACGGAAAAGAGCGAAGCTCTCGTTGATCAGTTCGTACAGGAAATGCTGCAGAAGAAACCGCAGGCCGTCCTGCTGAGCGGCGATCTGACCTTCAACGGCGAAAAGCTCAGCCATCAGCGGCTGGCGCGGAAGCTGCAGGTTTTGACGGAAGCGGGCATCGACGTGTGGGTAATTCCCGGCAATCATGATCTGAATAACGCCTCGGCGGCTTCGTTCAGTCAGGCTCAGGCTCGTCACGTCGAATCGGTCGACGCGGCGGAGTTTGCCGCGATCTACCAGAATCTGACCTGTCATCCCGCAATCAGCTGCGATCCTCAATCGCTGAGCTGCCTCGCTCCATTAGCGGAAGACGTTCAGCTGCTGCTGATCGACGCCAATCGTCCGGAAGATCCAGGCGTTGTGAGCGAAGAAACGCAGCGCTGGATCGAGCGTCAGCTGGAAAAAGCGCAGGCAGATCAACAAACCATACTCTCCCTCAGCCATCAGAATCTGGCCGATCACACGGCGATGTTCTCCTATGGATTTACCGCGCGGGGGGCAGCATCCGTCCGAGCGCTGCTCAGCACTTACGATGTGCGCGTGAATTTCAGCGGACATATGCATATTCAGCATATCCAGAAGCAGGAGGGGCTTGTGGATGTCGCAACATCCTCCTTGTCCGTCACGCCGCTGCACTACGGTGTGATCACGCTGGATGCGGACCGCACGCTGCATTATCAGACCGAATCGCTGGCCGATCCTGACTTGCAAAGTCAGGCAAAGCTTTGTTTTGATCAGACGACCCGGCGGCAGATGCAAAGCGCGCTTGAGGCGCTGAAACTGAGCCCGCAGGAAACGGCGGCGATGATCGAGCTGGCGGTAATGATGAATGATGAAATTTTTGACGGAACACTGGCGGAAAACAAGCCGCGGATCCGACAGGAACCAGCCTGGTATTTATGGCAAAGGGAAGGGAAAGACTTGTTTTTCGGTCAGTATCTGGAAGCGATGTGGAACGAAGCGACGCTGGACAATAATGAAATCACGCTCCCGCTGCGGTGAACTAAAAACCGGACGATATTCCTTTCGCCAATATCCGAAGCCGGACGCAATCCGGCAATTCAATTTAACAGGGATCAAGAGGGAACCTTTGTTGCTTTGCGGAAAATGAATCGCAGACCAGAGAAGATAAGCATTTTACATTTGCAAAATCTGGAACTATACTGAAGATGAATCAGGAAGAATCTGAGCGTCTGCGGTATTTTTTCATTCCTTTCGTTTATTCGGACAAGGAAGATCCATGGAGAAAGTATAAAATGCCGGGGGCGGACAGGTTAAAGGAGGCATGAAAGATGGAATTCACTCAAGTTGTTCAAAACCGTTACTCGTGTAAGAAATTCGACGGCCGGCCTGTGGAAAAAACGCAGCTGGAAGCGATTTTAGAAGCTGGAAGGCGGGCGCCGACAGCGAAGAATCTGCAGGAACAGAGAATTTACGTCATCCAGTCCCAAACCCTACTGGCAAAGCTGGATCAGGTCACGCCATGCCGGTATAACGCGTCCACGGTCGTGGTGGTCGCTTTCGATAAGAACAATGTGTTCACCTATCCGGGCGGACAGCGTGACTCCGGCGTCGAAGATGCGACGATCGTCGCGACGCACATGCTGCTGGCAGCGGAAAACGCAGGCGTCGACAGCTGCTGGGTCAATCTCTTCAATCCGGAAGAAATGGCAAAGATGTTGAATTTGCCGGAGAATGAAGAAGTGCTGATGGTTCTCGATCTGGGGTATGCGGCAGAAGGCTTTAAAGCACTGCCGGCGCACAGTCAGCGCAAGCCGCTTGCCGAGACCGTGACTTATTTGGAGTAGAAGGAGGAAAAAGGGATGAGTAAAAAATTAGTCGCTTATTTTTCAGCCAGCGGAGTAACCGGAAAAGTTGCCAAAACTCTGGCTTCCGCCATCCATGCCGATCTGTTTCAGATTGAGCCGGCGACGCCCTATACCGATGCCGATTTAAACTGGAATGATCCGCAATCCCGCAGTTCCGTGGAAATGCGGGATAAAACATCCCGGCCTCAGGTGAAAAACAAAGTGGAAACGATGGAGGACTATGACACAATCTTCGTCGGATTTCCGATCTGGTGGTATGTCGCGCCGACGATCATCAACACTTTTTTGGAACAATATGATCTGACTGGGAAAAAGGTGATTCCCTTTGCGACCTCCGGTTCCAGCGGGATGGGCAATACCAACGCGGAACTCCGGGGTTCCTGTCCCGGCGCACTTCTTTGCGAAGGCCAGCGCTTCGCTTCCTCGATTGGGGCTGATGCGCTGAAAGCCTGGGCTGATTCATTCTAAAATACTGCTGAAGCACTGTGGAGAACCGCGGTGCTTTTTTTCATATTGAATCTAAAAAATAAAATGTGATCTATTTATCTCAAAGTGATTGACTTTTGAAAAATATGTGATATATTTATCTCATAAAGAGAGAAATATATCTCTTGGAGGTGCTCTGATGAATCGAAAGTCAATGACACGTTGGCTGCTTGCCGGGGGTCTGGTTCTGGCGGTGATGCTGGCGTCCTGTGCTTACTCTGTCCTTTACAATGAAAGCCGTTGGGTCGCACCGATGGACTTATCCACCTATCAGTTCAGGATTCAGGATCTGCCGATGTTGATCGCGGTGCCGCTGTTTGCCGTATATATTCTGGCGCTGGGCTTCCGTTTATTTCAAGCCGCAAGACGGCAGCGTCTGCAGGATCAGCCGGGCTACACCCGGCATCTGGATCCGCGGATGGGGTTGTTTGGTTTATTTGGATTTCTGGGCTTTCTTGGTTTCTGGACCTATGCAGCCCAGCGCGTGATCTTTCCGTTTTTCTTCTTCATCTTCTTCGGCTTTTTCGGCTTCTACTACGAAGGCAAGCTGTCTGATACGCTGGCAGATGAAATGTTTGAGGAACACCGTCTGAAAGCGCAGTTAAAAGCGTATAAGATCGGCATGAGCCTGATCTTCCTGATGCTGTGGCTGGTCGGCTTTGGTTTATTCAGTCAACAGCTGGACTATGTCGCGATTTATCTGACCATCGGAATTTCCCTGGCCTATGCCGTTACGGTGTTCATGAGCGAATATCTGTTATATCGCTATGAACGTCAGGAGTAGAACGATGCCGGAATTTACCTGTCAGTTAAAACAATATCGCCTCGCCAGGGGTCTGACGCAGGAACAGCTGGCGGAGCTGGTGCATGTCCGCCGGGAAACGATCATGCGGCTGGAAAAAGCCCAGTACAACCCGTCGTTAAAGCTGGCGATTGATATCTCCCGCGTTGTTGAACAGCCGATCGAAAAGCTTTTTATCTTTGATTGAGGAATTTTGCTTGACTCGGACGCCTCGTCCGGGCTTACACTGAGGCTGCGAGGTGAAAAAGATGCGAATGAACGAAGCGGCTGAACAGCTCGGACTGAGTCAGCGGGCGATTAAATACTATGAAAAAGAAGGGCTGCTGAAAGTGAAGCGGGATGAAAATGGCTACCGCAACTTCGATGAACATGATCTGGAACGTTTGAAAAAGATTACGCTGTACCGCAAGCTGGGGATCGCAGTTAAGGATATCGAAAACTTACTGAAAACGGAAGATTCCGCGCGGCTGTGGGAAATTCTTGCGCAGAAGCGTGATCAGCTGCGGCAGGATCAGACACAACTGCAGTTGCTTGAAAAGTATCTCAACGACGGCAATCTTGACGAAGCATTCCAGCAAATCGACTATGAAACGATCGGTCAGGCAATTCAGGACATGTTCCCGGGCTTTACCGGCTATTACTTTATGCATCATTTCATGCCCTATTTACAGATCCGGATCACAACGCCCGAGCAGCAGGAAGCTTATCAGCGGATCGTGGCGTTCTGGGATACGGCGGCGATCAAAATCCCGCTGGTGACGCGGTTGATCAGTCATCTCCAATACAAGCTGAATCGCCTGGATTTATTTGATCAGACGGAAATGATGGAAAAGCGCATGCGGCAGATGCTTGAAATGAGCGAGCACGATTATGAAAAACTGAAAAAACAGGTGTTAAGCGGGGTGAAGCTGAAGACGAGCTTCCCGATGAAATACCATCCAGTCTTCGTCAGTCAGCGTAAATTCATGAAGCGGCTTCAAGATGCCGGATATAACGATCTTTTTATTCCAAGCATGATCGCGCTGTCGCCTGCTTACAAACGCTATCACGACGCATTGACAGCGATTAATCGGCGGTTGTGCGACGATCTGGGCCTGTATTACGATTCCAACTATGTGCTGAGGCTGAAGAAAAAGACTCCGGCTCAATAAGAGGCCGGCGCGAAGAAGGGGCAGATAGCTCTGGACGCGCCGATTTTTCTGTGATTTCCAACCGGAAATACAGAAATAGCGCAAATTCAGCGTTGGCAGTCTCTTAGCCTTTTTCATTGAAATCACAAAAAAAAGCTTGACCTGGAGCTAACTACAGGTGTTAATGTAATAGAAGACGAAATGAGGGATCCTGGATGAAAACAGACGCACCGTTAGTTGTGGTTATTGATGGCCAGGGCGGCATGATCGGACGGAAACTGTGCGATCAGCTGCTTGAAACAAAGCCGGAAATGAATCTGTTAGCGCTGGGCACCAACAGCGCCGCTACGTCCGCAATGCTCAAAGGCAAGGTGCATCAGGCAGCGACGGGGGAAAACCCGGTTCTGGCCGCAGCGCGGCGGGCCGCGGTGATCGCGGGCCCGGCTTCGATTGTCGTCGCGGATTCGATGCTTGGGGAAATCACGCCGAAGATGGCGGCCGCGATTGGACAGAGCGAGGCGGAGAAGGTTCTGATTCCGCTGAACCGCTGCGGCATTCTGATCGCCGGGGTGCAGGAGTGCCCAGTCGACGAGCTGATTGAAAAAGCGGCGGCGATGATCCTGAAGCTGATCGTCTGATTCAGGATTCCGGCTGCAGCCGGAATCTTACGTCTTACCGGAAACAAAAAAAGCGAATGCGGAAATCACGAAGGTTTCCAAGCGGCAGAGCACTGTTGTTTTTGAGTAGGAGCGAACAAAGATGAAAAACACGAAACACTTGATTTTTACTGCCTTGTGCATGGCCTTAGGCGTCGTTTTGCCGATGGCTTTCCACATGATTCCCAACGCCGGCAGCGTGATGCTGCCGATGCACATCCCGGTTCTGCTGTGCGGCCTGGTCTGCGGTCCGGTTCTCGGCTTGATCTGCGGAATTTTCACCCCGGTTTTATCGTCGTTGATCACGGGGATGCCGGGGCCGGCCTATCTGCCAAGCATGATCTGTGAGCTGGCGGTGTATGGTTTGCTTGCCGGAGTGATGATCAAGCTGATCAAAACGGAAAAACCGCTGGTGAACCTGTACGCTTCGTTAATCACAGCGATGATCGGCGGACGGATTGTCTATGGCTTGATGAACGCTTTGATTTTCAGAGCTGGGGCATATTCAATTCAGATGTGGATGACGGCGTCGTTCGTCACGGCGCTGCCGGGGATTATCCTGCAGCTGCTGCTTCTGCCGGCCGTCGTTTACGCGCTGCAGAAGGCGAAACTGGCGTGAGTGAGCTGAACAAGATTCTGCTTTGGCATGCCGGACAGTATCCGGCGATGCAGCCGCAGGATGCGGTGAAGCTGATTTATCAGAACGAATTCGGCTGCGAGCATCTGATCGAAGATCCATCGGGGATACTGGCATATTTAAAGCGGGAGATCGCCGAGAACGCCCAGCCAAAAGCGGAACGTTGTTGGGATGAGATCGGCAATGGGTTGGTGCGGCTGCATCTGGCCGGGCTTGAGGAACACGACGCGGAAGCGATCCTGGACGCAATGCGGCAGACGGCCGCTCAGCACTCAGGCTCAGAAGACAGCTTTCAGTCGAAATTGAAAGAAATGCGCCGGTTATGTCAGGCGAATAAGCTGCCGTTTGACGAACAAACCTTGAACGCCTGGCTGGCCGGTTATCCAGGCGGCCCGGTTCATCATTCCGCCATTTTCCGCAGTCAGCATCATCCTGCCTACCGGGTCATGTTGCGAAGTCTGGCTGAGGCCCTGAGAAATCAAAATTCCTGAATATGAATTTCCCCAGATCAAACGAAAGTTAAAATTGGAAGCAGGGAAAAGAAACTGAGAAGCGGCCGGCAAAAGCGCGGTGATCTCAGTTTTTTTGTATATTTGTTCATACAAATTGTGAATGAATTTCTATTTTTGATGTCACTGAGTCATAGAACATTCTGATCTAAGTTCTGCTTCGAATTAATATAATTTCAATTATAGAAATAATCTATTCGTCTGATCTAAGTTAACATTTGATTGATCATTATTTCAATCATACTCATGAGCTATGCATGAAAGCTTTTAGAGCATTCTTTTCGTATTTATATTTATGGAAATCATTTTTATAGGAAATCAATAAAAAAAGCTTGACCTGGAGTCAGCTCTAAGGATTACGATAAAGAGAGAAAAAGGAATGGATAAACAGGAGGGGTTTAAGATGATCTATCGTACGTTGGGCAGCGCCGGTTTGCAGGTCAGTGAAATCGGATTGGGCTGCGAAGGGTTTACGGAACAGGAAGGCATGGGAACCTATGCGTTAGTCGACGCGGCGGCGGAAGCGGGAATCAATTATTTTGATCTGTATTCGCCGGATCCCAATCTTCGTCTGCATTTAGGCAAGGCGTTGGCGGGACGGCGCGATCAGTTTATCATCCAGGCCCATTTGTGCTCGGTGTGGAAAGACGGCCAGTACAAGCGGACGCGCAAGCTTGAGGAAGTGCAGGCTGGTTTTGAGGATTTATTACATCAGCTGCATACCGATCATGTGGAAATCGGCATGATTCATTACGTGGATTCGCTGAAGGATTGGCAGGAGGTCGCGGAAGGACCGGTGATGCGCTATGCGCAGCAGTTAAAGCAGGAAGGCCGGATCGGCCACATCGGGTTGAGCAGTCATAATCCGCAGGTGGCGATTCAGGCGGTGGAAAGCGGTCTGATCGAGGTGCTGATGTTCAGCATTAATCCGTGCTATGACCTGCAGCCGGGCGATGAGGATTTGGAAAAGCTGTGGGCGGATGAAAGCTATGCCCGACCGTTAGTCAATATGGATCCCCAGCGGGAAGCCTTATATGAATTATGCCAGCGTCAGGGTGTCGGGATCACGGTCATGAAGCCGTTTGGCGGCGGCGATCTGTTAGATGAGAAGCTGTCGCCGGCAGGCAAAGCGCTGACCCCGGTACAATGTCTGCATTACGCTTTGACCCGGCCGGGCGTTGCGACCGTATTGCCGGGCGCGCATACCGTTGAGGAGCTGCGGCAGAGCGTAGCCTATGAAACGGCGAGCATGGAAGAACGGGATTATGCTTCTGCGCTGGCTTCCTTCCCGAAGATCAGCTGGAAGGGGCATTGCATGTATTGCGGTCACTGTGCGCCATGTCCAATGGGCATTGATATCGCGACTGTGACGAAGTTCTTAAATCTGGTGAAGGCGCAGGGGGAAATGCCGGAGACGGTACGTGAACATTACGCAGTCTTGGAACATACGGCTTCCGAGTGCATCCGCTGCCATGCCTGTGAAAATCGCTGCCCGTTTGACGTGGAAGTCACTGAGAATATGCGGCAAGCGGTCAACGTGTTCGGTAAATAAGATTCCGGCTTTCATCATGAAAGAGAAGTTGGTTTTAAGCCGAAGAAAGAGAAAGGAGATTGTAGATGAATATCGCTGAAGTCAGTAAGAAGTATGATTTAACTCAGGATACGCTGCGTTATTATGAGCGCGTCGGTCTGCTTCCCCGAGTGAACCGCACAGCCAGCGGAATCCGCGATTACTCAGAGGAAGACTGCCGCTGGGTAGAGTTTATTAAATGCATGCGGCAGGCAGGTCTTCCGATCGAGGTGCTGATCGAATATGTCGCTTTATATCAGAAGGGAGATGAAACGATTCAGGCCCGCAGGCAGCTGTTGGTTGAACAGCGGGAACAACTGATCGAACGCATCCGCGAGATGAACGAAACGTTGGAGCGGCTGAA
The DNA here is from genome assembly GCF_015558105.1 of Holdemania sp. 1001095H_141210_F2. Lineage (NCBI taxonomy): Bacteria > Bacillati > Bacillota > Erysipelotrichia > Erysipelotrichales > Erysipelotrichaceae > Holdemania > Holdemania sp. 1001095H_141210_F2. Next base: position 21,262 of record NZ_JADNPO010000010.1, on the reverse strand, counting down.
TTACAAAATTGACGCCTATGAGCGCAACGCCGAATGCCGGCCCTGAAAGCTGCTGCGATGAAAGGCGTTTAAAATAAAATAAAAAAACCAGTGAAGCATTCAGAACAGTTGATCTGAGATGATCATTGGTTTTTCTCTTTTTACAATTCGAGTTTCTTTCTTAAATCCAACATCGTTTCCGGAGCGACCTCGCTGAGATGCGCGATGATGGAATTCAGGTCGCCCTGACTCAGCGAACTCAGCGCTTCCATGACTAACGGCAGGTTGACGCCGGTGAAGCACTGGATAGGAATGTCGGAGAGCTCAGCCAGCGCCAGCGCGGTCATGTTGCACGGCGTGCCGGCGAACAGATCGACGAACATCAATACCCCTTCGCCCTCTTCAATTTCCCGGACTTTGGCGACGATCCGGTCTTTTAATTCCATCGGATTGTCCTGCGGATTCAGGCTCAGCGTTGCAATCTTTTCCGCCTGCGGGAAGAACATCCCGGCACTGACCTTCAGCGCCTCAGCCAGCGGCCCGTGGGTAACGATTAAAATTTGAATCATGACGGTTTCCTCCTTCTCGACGGAATTGTCATCTCGGGATGGGACGAATGCTCCTCGGCCTGCTTTTGCCAGCGCAGCAGATCCTGACAGAACGCTTTAATTTCATCGCTATTGCCGATCACGCGGGTGGGCACGATGAACATTTGATCCTGATGATGGAAAAACAACAATGTGTGTTTCAGCGGAACGACCGTCTGAAGATCGGCGGCGGCCAGCGACAGATCTCCAATCTTCATTTGTTCTCCAAATGAAGCGGTGATCGGCGTATAATGCACCTCCGGCAGCTTCTGAAGCAGACTGCTGACCTGATTGTGCAGATAAATCGTCCACAGCCAGCCGCTCACCTTGCCGATCCATAAGCCGCAAAGTCCGGCCGCAGCCACCCAGGCTGCCAGCTGTCCATTCCAATGAAAATAGAATACGGTAAACAAGGTCAGGACTGGAACGCACAGGAGAATGGCCAGCCGGCGTCGTTTGTTGCGCGGAAGCAGGGAGGCCATGAATTGATACGCTTCGGCCAGTTCCGCCTCTTCCAGCGTGAACGTCCATTCCTTTTGCATGCGGCCGGTCCGTTATTTTGCCAGCCGCTGCCGGTAATGGCTGAGAAACCGCTCGGTGATCAGATGCGGCCGGGTGATCGCCGTGCCGATCGTGATCATATCCGCACCCGCGTCGACGACAGCGTCGATATCTTTTAATTCCCAGATCCGTCCCTCGGCATTGACCGGTAAGGTAAAATCGTGTTTCAGCCGGCGTACCAGCTCGGTATCCGGGCCTTCGATCGGATTGACCAGACCGGATAAGGTGGTCGACAGGATATCGACGCAGCCGCTTTCCGCGCAGAATTTGCACTCCTCATAGGTCGCACAGTCGGCCATCATGGCCAGATCCGGGTATGCCTCGTGGATTTCATGGAGCAGCGCCAACAAATCAGCTTTTCCCCGCTTCGCGGTGATCCGGGTGTCCAGCGCCAGAATATTCGCACCGGCTTCCACAACGGCTTTCGCCGTTTCAAACGTTGGGGTGATGAAAATATCGTCCAGCTTCCCGCTGTCTTTGGGCATGACTTTGTTGATACCGATGATGATCAGCTCGTCGCTGAGCGAGCGCGCCGCCCGGATGTCCTGCGGCCAGCAGCACCGCACCGCCTTCGCTCCACCCAGCATGGCGCACTGGACCATCTTTTTCATGGTTTCCGCGCCATACAGCGGCGTGTCTTCGTAAGCCTGGCAGGAAACGATCAGCTGACCCAGGCAGGCTTTTACTTGGCTTTTCATCAGACGGTTAAGATTCCTGAGAAGTAACCGAGGATCGCGATGACCAGATACAACAGAATCATCTTCGTCGCGCTCCAGTTCTTCTTGGCCATCAGATAATACGTGCCTAACGCTGCCAAAAAGACCGGAAGCTTCGGCCAGACGCCGTTGATCAAGGATTGCAGATCCACGATGACGACGCCGTCTTTAACATACTGGAAGCCCAGATTGATGTTCGCGTAAGCACAGGCGATACAGCCGACAACCATCAGACCGACGATGTTCAGGGCGCTGATGATGTCATCCTTCAGATCATTGCCTAAAATCAATTCCGCCGCCTTGGCGCCAAACGCCACGCCGCGGTTGAATAAGAACCAGGTCAGCGGCACCATGACCGCCAGAAAGACGATCATATAGAAGATCGCGCCGGTAATCTGGCCATCCGCGCTTAAGCCGCAGGCGATCGCCAGCAGAATCGGGATGAAGGTGCCTGGAAGCAAGGCGTCGCCGATACCCGCGAACGGACCCATCAGCGCCGATTTGATCGAGGTGATCAGATCCTCCGGAATTTCTTCGCCGCGCGCTTTTTCCGCTTCCATGCCGAGGGTGATGCCCGGGATCAGACAGCCGATAAACGGTTCGGTATTGAAGAACGGCAGATGGCGGGCCATCAGTTCCTGCTGCTTCTGCGGATCGTTGGGATACAGATCCTCGCGGATATCGCCGAACATCTTGACTAACGCCGGAGCCTGCATCGTTTCCGGCTGGTATAAGGACAGGTTGTAGCACATCCAGTTGATATAGCACTTGCGGATCAGTTTCTTGGAAAGCACGGAAGCTTTTCTGGTTTCCTGTGTATTCGTCATCAGTTCTGCACTCCTTTCCGGCTGCGGTTAATCTTGAATTCATACAAGGCGAACAACAGCGCGAAGACTAAGACCGTCAGCATATCGACGCCCAGAACGCCGACAAACGCGAAACCGACGGTGAAGAAAATCAGATCGGTCGGGTTCTTGACCAGCAGCTTCATTAAGATGGCGAACCCGATCAGCGGCATCGGATTGCCGAAAATCGTCATGATGTCGATCAGCCACTGCGGCGAGTTGGCGACGAGCATCTCAATCGCGCTCTGGCCCCAGTACAGGCAGATAAAAGTCGGAATGAAACGGAACAAAAACTTCACGATATTGCCCCAGACCGGAACCCAGGTCGCGGCTTCCAGCTTGCCCTGGTCGACTAATTTCTTCTGATAGTTGACCGGCAGCAGCGTCGCGGCATAACATGGGGTCGCCATGATCTGTCCAACGGCGGAGGCGGTAACGGCCAGCGCAACCGTCGTGCCGGAATCCAGATGCGCGACGACGCCTAACGGAATCGCGATAAACGTCGCCAGGTTCATATCCGGTGTGATCGAACCACCCGGCGTGACCAGACCGATGAAGATCAGCTGCACATATGTGCCCAGAATCATCGCGTTTTTGACGTCTCCCAAAATTAAACCGATAAACAACGCGGAGACCAGCGGTCTGCCGATACAGTACCAGCCGATCAGGCCGCCGCCGAGAAACGGCGTGTGGATATAAGTCAGATAGCCCAACAGCGAGATGAGTGTTACCTGAAGTAGATTCATAACCAACCCTCCCTATTTGATTTTATTTTTGAATTCTTTGAATTCGATGCGTTTCATGTCTGGGACCACCTGAAAGAAGATTTCGATTCCCCTGGAATTCAGATCGTCCAGATCGGCGATTTCCTCCTTTGTCAGATAGGTTCCATCCTGAACGGTAATCGTGTTGTCCCGCTTCTGTACGGGGCCGATCATCAGACTTTTCGGCAGCTCCGGCACCTGGTCGAACAGTGTCCGGGCAATCGCCGGAAAGCGGAAGACGATCATCGTACCGACCTTGCTGTTGATCGCCTCGCGGATCGGATCAGCGGCCTGATCCACCGTGTAGACCTCGTTTTTCATGCCCGGCATCGCGATTTTTTCCACAACATATTTCATCGTGGGATTGGTCGCTGTGAATTCGTCGATGACAATGATGTTTTTGATGAAGTAGTGTTGAACCAGACGGGTCATGCATTGGCCGTGAATCAGACGATCGTCGCAGCGAATGAGATTAATCATGATTTTCCTCCTCTCTTGTGCGGATCCTTTCGCGGATCTTCGTCATCCGGTTAAACCATAAAGCACCGCCCCTTTTCTCTTTATATATACTCCATTTCTGTACAAATTGGAGTATTTTACTCCAAACAAACAATACACCTCTTTTCATTGAGAATCAATACCCATTTCAAAGTTTGCCAGAGAACTGATTGCAGCGAGGGTTCTTTTTCAGTTGGAAAGTTTTGAGGATTTCTTTTTTCCCGGGCAGGAAAGGTGGCTGAACCGGGTATTTTCATGGTATGATTGATACAGGAATGACAATCACTTCAGAATGAAAGGCAGGCATTTTCTGTGTCTATTTACGGCAAAATCAAAGATCATTATGACTATTTCACCAAGAGCGAGCAGCGCGTCGCCAAGTATTGTCTTGATAATTACATGGAAGTCAGCGGCAATACGCTTTTCCAGCTGGCGGAAAAGGCAAAGTGCGGGGAAGCGACGGTCGTTCGTTTCTGCAAGAAAATCGGCTGCGAAAGCTATCATGATTTCAAGGAAGAACTGACGGATGAAACGCAGGAGCATTTAAAAAGTGAGAATGACTCGTTTGTGTCTCAGATCTATCAGAACATCCAAACCTCTATTGAATATACGATCCAGAACCTGGATTTAGAACAGCTTGACGAGATCGCCGCGCTGATGGATAAGGCGGATATCATTTTCTGCGCCGGCGTCGGCAATTCCGGAATTCCGGCGGAGGCTTGTGCGATGCGGCTGGTACGAAACGGAAAAAACGGGATATACTTCAAAGACAATCATTTTCAGTCGATTTATCTCAACGAACTGAAACACAACGATATCGCGATTCTGTTCAGTGCTTCCGGGGAATCCATTGATACGATTCACTGCGCCGAGATTCTCAAACAGCGGAAGGTGAAGACGGTCTGCGTCACTTCTTCCATCGTTTCTTCCCTGGCCACACTATGCGATTACTGCATCCTGATGAAACGCTGGCTGGGTCCTTTGGGCGGAGGCAGTATGATCGGGCAGATTACGCAGATGTATATCGCCGATCTGCTTTCGACGCGGACTGGCATGATCGATCAGAAGACGACGTTGAAGGCGAAGGAAACAACGTTTGATTACATCATCGACAAGATGCGCAAGGAACGGATATGAACGACAGGGAGATTAACGCTCCCTTTTTCTTTTTTTGTGATCGGGCGATTCGTTTGTTTTTTTAGCGGAAGCGGAAGGAAAGATCTGAATTTTGCCCTGAACCGGGGCAAAACTGAAAATAGGAAAGGGGTCGGAAATACTGGATAATAAGAGGGAAAAGAGGCGAGATTATGGAATATCCTCATTTGTTTTCTCCTATCCAGTTCAATCAGCTGATGCTGCGCAATCGCATTGTCGCCGCGCCGATCGGCGAACTGTATGAACCGAAGGCTCGCGGCGGGGCGGGGCTGGTCGTCTGCGGGCATACGATTGTGGAACCGTTCCGCAGCTCGTTTGCCAGCGGCGAGGAACCGACGGCGTTTTTTAAATATGAAGTGGAAAAGACCCGGCAGAAGATCCGGGCCTGTCATCGTTACGGCGCGAGGGCGTCGATTGAAATCTTTCATGCCGGCCAATATGCCCGGGTGAAAGATCATGCCTGGGGACCTTGTTCGTTTCTCCGTGAAGACGGCATCGAGGTCAAGGCGCTGGATCGGGCGGAAATGGAGCGGATTGCCGGACTGTTTGCGGAAGTCTCACGGCAGGCGAAGGCGCTGGGCTTCGACGCGATTTTCCTGCATTTCGGTCATGGCTGGCTGGCCGCACAGTTCTTGTCACCTTTGTTTAATCATCGAACAGACGAGTATGGCGGAAGTCTGCCGAACCGCGCCAGGTTCCCGTTGTTGATTCTGCGGAAAATCCGGGAAGCTGTGGGAGCGGACTTTCCGGTGGATATGCGGATTTCCGGCGAAGAGTGCGTGCCGGGCTCCATTCGCTTTGAAGATACGCTGGCTTTTATCCAGATGGCAAAACCGTATATTGACGGGGTTCAGATCTCAGCCGGGCTGGATATCAACCACGAGGGCAACGTTCACATGGCAACGACGAATTTTAAGGAACACATGCCGAATCTGAAGTGGGCAAGGACTGTAAAGAAGACGTGTCCGCAGCTGGTGGTTTCAGTTGTCGGCGCGATCATGAATCCTTCTGAAGCCGAACAGATACTGGCCAACGGCGATGTCGATCTGGTGGCTTTCGGGCGGGCATTTCTCGCCGATCCCAACTGGCCGAACAAGGCGCGGGAAGGACGGAGTGGCGATATCGTGCCGTGTTTAAGGTGTCTGCAATGTTATCACATCGCGACCAACCGTCAAAACGTCGGCTGCAGCGTCAACCCGCGGTATGGCAACGAAACGCTGATTCCCGAACGGATGATCCCGGCTGAACAGGCCCGGCGTGTCGTCATCGTCGGCGCCGGACCGGCCGGACTCAACGCCGCAATCACAGCCTGTCGCCGCGGACATGAAGTGATCGTGCTGGAAAAAAGCGGGATGATCGGCGGGGCACTGAACACGATCGCCCGGGAGTATTATAAGGAAGACATCCGCAATTATCTGGAATACTTAAAGAATCAGTTTGCCCGATACGATATCGACCTGCGTCTGAATACCGCGGCAGATCGTTCGGTGATCGAAGCGCTGCACCCGCAGGCGCTGATCATTGCCTGCGGAGCCCAGCCGGTAACGCCGCCTGTTCCCGGAATGGATCAGTCCTTTGTGATGGGGTTTACGGAAGCTATTTGTCATCCGGAACGGATCGGAAAGCAGGTCGTGATCATCGGCGGGGGAACGATCGGCGCGGAGATCGGGCTGGAGCTGACGGAGCGGGAAGGCCGGCAGGTAACGATCGTGGAAATGACGGACACGCTGGCTTCGCAGGGAAATCTGCTTTACCGGATCGCGCTGCGACAGAAGCTGGATCCGCTGACGAATTTCACGGCTCTGACCCAGACTCGCTGCATTCAGATCGGCGATCATGAAGTGGAAATTCTCCATCAGAAAGAGCAGCGGAAGCTCAGAGCCGATACCGTCATCATCGCCGCGGGCGTGCGCACGAACCGGGCCTTTGTGAACAGTCTGTATGGGATTTGCCCGCAGACCTTTGAGGCCGGCGACGCGCTGCAGCCGCGCAAGATTCAGGAAGCGGTGTTCGAGGGAACCGGCGTGGCGCTGTCGATCGGATAACTTCAGATTCGACACTTAAAACAAAACGCATAAGGCGAATAAAAAAGCTCGATCATATCGCACATCCGCGGCGGTGATCGAGCTTTTCTTGTTTGACAGCGTTTTTCCTGTCCTTTGTTGCATAACGAGTTCTGATTCCAATCATTCCCAACGCTACAACAAGCTTTCCCAAGCGATCTGCCTGTCCGATTTTCATCCTACGCCATTCGCGGTTTATCATTCGGCAGCGCTCACCTGCGTGCCGGCCAGCTTGTCGTGCAGCATGCATCGTTTCGTTTTCAACAAAAGCAGCACGGAAACCAGACTTGCGGCCAGACCGAAGACATAATATCCCTGAACCAGCCCGGGATTCAGAAATCGTGTCAGCAGCGTGCGCACCAGGAATGCCGCGTTGTTAAACGTCTGTTCCAGAAAAAGAAAACTCAGCGCACGAGTGCCGAGCTGCGCCGGGGAAGCCGGCTTACCCTCCCGGTTAGTGATGCGGATCTGAGCCAGACGCTTGCCCGGCGTCTGACCTTCGAAGCCGGGGACGAGCATCGGTATCATTACAAAATAAGCCAGCACCGCACAGCTGGAACAACAAACCGCGGCGATAGCCGGCCCCGGTGAAAGGCCGGCGATGGAAGCTGTGACGAGCAGCTGACCCTGGGTCAGACTGGCAATCAGGGTGATGATCAGGTTGGCGCACAAAGCGGAACCATACCAATCCATGGCGGCCGCCAGAAACCGCCGCGGTAAGGACGCTGCCGGTAGGACTTTTAGCTGGATTCGCTTCGGTTTTGCTCCCGACATTTCAATGACGGTTGGACGGGACGTCCGTCCTTTTTTCATGAAGATTCCCCCTTTATCAATAACATGATACTAACAAGCTTGTGAACTCCTCGAAGCTGCTGACTTCCATCATCTTGCGGAAGGTTTCCTCGTCCTTCATGATGTGAACGATGAAATCAAAGATATTGGAAAACTGCTCTTTATCCTTTTCCATCAGCGATAACATGAAGACCAGATTGACCTGATTAGCGCCCCACTGGATCGGCCGCGGATTGACGGAAACGGCGATCGCGCTGGATTTCGCCTTGTTGTCCAGAGGATGGGGAATCGCGATGTTGCCATAGGCCGACGGGCTTAATTTCTCATGATAATCAATCTGTTGACGATAATCCTCGTCGACGTAGCCGCCAGCCGTCATCGCCGCGCACATGACCTCGACCGCATCGGTATGGGTGGCAAACTGACGGCATGAGAAAAACAAATCCGGATGGAAGAAATACAGGATTTTCTCGCGGATGAAATCTTTCATCTTCCGCTTTTTGATCTCGTCGATCAGCTCGAAGATCCGGCGGATATCCTTCTCCGACAGAAACTGGTCGATCTGAACGAAGCCCAGCGGCTGGGGCTGCAGCTCGCACGGTGCGGTGGACAGCACCAGATCGGCCGGCGGTAGCGGCTGAGGCAGGGCGGTGTGGGTCAGCACGTCGCTGATCAACAAACTTTCCGAGAAGATGGCGGATAATTTTTTGATCAGGCGCTGGCCGATCTGTTGATAATCGTTGCACAGCACCAGACAACTGATCTTGTCGCTTTTAGCCCGCGTTTCCTCCATCAGCACGCCGATGTGCAGCGTGATGTAGGCGATTTCGTCTTCCGGCAGGACGTGGCCGGTGAATTGATAGATGACGTTGGAAATATGCACTGAAATCGCGTAAATCAGCGGATAATCCGTCTTGATGCTTTCAAACTGCAGATTGGTGATCTGGATATCGTTTTCCAAGCGCAGAAGCAGATTTTTTAAGTGAAATGCAAATTTGATCAGAAAGCTTTCATTATTCAGATCAATGCAATAAGTGTTTTCCACCGACTGCACGATGTTGTCCAGCAGTTTCTGAAGATCGCTGCCCAGAATGGCGCCGATCTGATCGTAGGTAATCGAAGACATCTGCGAGGACACGGCGCGGGTCATCATCAGCACCGACGCTTCATACAAGTCATATAACGTGAAATCTGTATCATAATTTTCTTTCAGCAGCACGTACAGATCGTTGACGATGCTCTGGACATGCGCCGAAGCCAGACGGAGCATATCGGCGTGCGATACCAGCTCCTGACGGGACGCGTTAAATTTGCGTGCGGGATTGGAACTGCGCAGTTCAACGGTCAGCGCGATATGCAGCACATAATTCAACAGGCTGTAATCATCCAGAAAATACTCATACCTGTGCATGACCTGTAAGATCAGCTGCTTGATCCGCGCCAGACTGACCGACGTGAAAATTTCCTGAATCCGTTCCAGACTGAAATAGGAACTTTTGATTTCCTCGTTGATCAGGCTCAGGATTACCGCCCGTTTGTCCTTGGCCAGACCGGTGATGTTAACCATATCGTTTTTCGTGTGGATATTCAGGTGGAACTGTGTGAGATCGGTACGCATCCGCGACAGCTCGTTCTGCAGCGTGATCGGCGAGATGCACAGCTTGTTCGACAGATCGCTGATCGACATCCGCTGGTTCTGCAAAAGCAGCGTGTTGATGATATAGCGCTTGCGTTCCTCATAGCTGGCGGGAATTGTCTGGGAGGGCAGAAAACTGAGGATCTTTGCGGCGGTCAGTTTGTCAATTTTATATCCCTTGTTGCTGGAAAGAATCAAAGCGCCGTATTCCTTGTTCAGCTCCGCGACGCTGTACTTGACGCTGCGCACGCTGAAGCCGAAGCGCTGGGCGATCATCGCGGTTGTCGTCCAGCCCGTCTGATGGTTCAGAAACGACACGATCTGCATCTTGCGGTCTAAATTCGCCATACAATTCAACCCTTTCTGTCATTTATTGTACAAGGGAACGCCAGCGCGTACTTACCGGCTTTTGCCCTGTGGCCGGGCAAAGTCAGACGTTGAATCCGGCCGCGCGGCGCTTTACAGTTAGGGTGCAAGCAAGGAGGTCAGAAAACGTGACGATTCAGGAAGTAAACAATCTTTCATGCATGATTATCGCGAATGCCGGGGATGGCAAAAGCAGCTGCATGGAAGCGCTCGATTACGCGGAAGCCGGCGATTGGGAAGCGGCGCGGCAGGCTCTGGCCGTCGCTGATGAAGCGATCGTCAAGGCTCATGAAATTCATACGAAGCTGTTGGTGGAGGAAGCCCGCGATCCCGCCGCGCTGCCGATGACGATGATGCTGATCCACGCGTCCAATCATCTGAGTGCGGCCGAGATCAGCCGGGAATTTGCCGAAAGGCTGCTCAGAATGCAAGCTCAGAAAGACGGGGAGGAGGTGAAATAATGGTCAATATCATTCTTGTCTGCGAACATGGCGCCAGCACAAGCCTGCTGACGGAGCGGATGAAGGACGCCGCGCAGCAGCTGGGTATCGACGCTGTGATCAACGCCTATCCCTACACGAAGCTGGACGAGCTGATCGACGGGGCGGACATCGTTCTGTTAGGTCCGCAGGTCCGCTTCAAAAAGAAAACCTTTGACGCGAAATATGCGGAAAAAGGGGTGGAATTCATGGTCATCGACACGGTGGATTACGGCATGATGAATGGGGAAAAGGTATTGAAAACGGCATTGGAACATCTCAAGTCCTGACTAAAAACTGAGTTTATTTGAAAAGAGGAGAAAATACAATGGATACATTGATGGAAAAAATATCCAGCTTCGTTGAACCGCTGGCGGAATGGGTCCACAAGATGACCTTCTTGAACGCCATGGCCGAAGCACTTCAAGTTCTGCTTCCAATCACGGTGATCGGTTCCTTTGCCTGTCTGTTCGCGTTTATCGACGTCGGCGGGTGGCAGGCATTTTTAGGCGCGAATCCGATGATACTGATGGTCTTTATGAATGCTCAAAGCTGGACGTTAAGCATCATCGCGTTTTACACCGTGCTGGTGCTGCCGTATTTGTACGCAAAACGGCTGGGCATGAACGAACCGCTGGCCTGTGTGCCGCTGACCGTCGCGTCGTTTCTGCTGCTGACGCCGACGGAGCTGTACACCGCGATCCCATCGGCCTGGCTCGGCCACTCCGGCATGTTCTCAGCGTTTATCATTTCGTATCTGGTCGTGCGGTTTGTCAAGCTGTGCCAGGATCACAATGTGACGATCAAGATGCCGCAGGGCGTTCCGCATTATATTGAAGCAACCTTCGCGGTGCTGATTCCGGCGTTTATTCTGGTCTTCGGCTGTTCGCTGATCGGTCAGGCGCTGGCGGCGACGCCGTATGAATCGATCCATCAGCTCATTTACACGTTTATCCAGACACCGCTGTCCGGTTTGGGCACCAGCTTCTTCGGTTTGTTAGTCACCGAACTGGTCATGACGCTGGCGATGTTCTGCGGCATTCATGGTTCCTCGGTCGTTCCGTTTATGGACGCGCTGGCAACGGCGGCGAACGAACAGAACATGGCGGCGATGGCGGCCGGTTCCGCTTTGCCGAACATCTATACGACCGGCTTGCTGAACTCCATTCAGATGGGCGGGATCGGCGCAACGCTGGGATTGGGCATTCTGTTGTTCTTCCTGGCGAAATCCAAGCGCTACAAGCAGCTCTCGCGGGTTGCGATTGTCCCGCAGATCTTCAATATCGGCGAGCCGTTATTGTTCGGCATCCCGATCATGCTGAACCCACTGCTGTTCATTCCGTACATGCTGGGCGTGATCGCGAATACCTGCATCGCTTACGGATCCGTCGCGATTGGTCTGTGCGCCCGGTTTACCGGCGTCAATCCAAGCTGGACGATGCCGGGAATCCTGCAGGGAATCCTGACCTGTTCAGTTCCGTGGCAGGGCGCGGTCTTGCAGATCGTGATTCTGGCTGTCGATATGCTGATCTGGTATCCATTTGTTAAAATGATCGACAAACAGGCTGTGGAAGAAGAAAACAGCGCTGTTTCTGAAGCTGCGTAAGCAGCTTCTTCACTTTGTTCCAACAAGTTCCGGATGGAGATCCGGACGTTTATCCTCAAAAGGAAGACCCTGATTCTTAATCGAACGGAATCCATTAAGGATTCTGGAAAGAAAACTGGAAAACAAAAAAAGCCGGGAAGAACACAGCCCGGTCTCTTAAAAACAAGGAGGAATTTTATGCTTCAGATCGGATGTCCCAAAGCGAAATTGCTGAAAGAAAAAATCGATCAGCTTGATTTTGAATTGATCCATTTCGAGGTTGTCCGCCTCAGCGGGCTAACGCTTCAGGTCAAGCATACCGCAGCCAGCGACGAGGCCGCAAAGGCAGCGATGAAGAAATACATCAAAACAATTCCAGAGCTGGCCAATCTATATACCAACATCCAGCTGATCGACGCGCAGGGGCGGATTCTGTGAGTCCGCTGCATTTAGGCGATCCTGCGCTCACCCGGAAAATGACGCGGATTTACGGCTGGATTCTGCCCGGCTGTTTCGCGGCGGTGACGCTGCTGCTTTTATTGGCGCAGGCCTGGCTGGCGGCAATTCCGCCGCTGCTGATCGTTCTGATGACGCTGCCGCCGTTAGTCCGGTATCAGCGGCTACGCTCAGGCGGACTTCGATTTCTGATCGGCGCCGGGCTGACGCTGGTGACGTTCTGGCTGTCCGGATTGTACGTTTAAAAAATTTACTGAAAAGAAAGGCAGGGAGAAATGGAATGAAAACCCCTTATCCGCATTTATTCTCACCGCTGCAGATCCGCGGCCTGATGTTGAAAAACCGGATCATCGCTGCGCCGATGGGAATCATCCCCAGTCATAAAATCATCTCGAGCGTCAATTACGGCGGGATGAGCGCGCTTGACCGCTCACTGGGCGGCTGTGCGATGGTGCATACCGGCGGCATGAATCCTCTTGATAAATATGAATTGGATACAACCGTGGAGGATCTCAGCGTCGCCCATCAGAATGGGGCGCGGGCCGCTTACGAGCTGGAATTCTTTTCGCTGCCGGATGAAGAAGGCTTTGTCCGCGGTCCCAGCGCGGGGATCCGGTTTGACGGCGTGAAGATGAAAGCTTTCGATCGGGAACAAATGGATCAGCTGATCGCCGATCAGGTGCGGCGGGTCCGGGGCTGCCTGCGGTTGGGCTACGATGCCTTGACCCTGCATTTTGGTCATGATTCCCTGTGCGGGCAGTTTTTATCGCCGGTGTGGAATCAGCGGACCGATGAGTACGGGGGTTCACTGGAAAATCGGATGCGGTTCCCGCTGGAAGTGCTGCGGGCGATCCGTGCGGCCGCGGGACCGGAGTTTCCGCTGATCCTGCGGATATCGCGCCAGCTCACCGTTCCGGAAAGCTATTCTGAGAATGAGATGGCTGCGTTCTTAAAGGCGGCGGAAGGGCTGGTCGATATGGCCAATATTAGCTGCGGAATGGATGTAGTTCACGCCGGCAATGTCCATGCGGTGCCGACGATTTTTGAACCGCATTGCTACAACGCGGAATTTGCCTGGCGGATCAAGCAGGAAACCTCGCTTCTGATCTGCCTGGTTGGCGCGGTGATGAGTCCGCAGGAAGCGGAAGCTGTGATCGCAGAGGGGATTGGCGACGCCGTAATGTGCGGCCGCAGCCTGATCGCCGATCCGTACTGGCCAAAGAAAGCGCTGGAAGGCCGGGATGCGGATATCGTTCCCTGCCTGCGGTGCATGCATTGTTATCACATCGCGACAGAACACTGGAATATCCAATGCAGCGTCAATCCCCGCTTCCGCCGGGAGAACCGGGTGCCGCTGCTCCCGCAGCCGGCGGCCCAACGCCGGCGGATTGTGATTGTCGGGGGCGGCCCGGCCGGGATCCAAGCGGCGTTAACCGCGGATCAGCGTGGGCATAAGGTTATTTTAATCGAGAAGCAGCCCAAGCTGGGCGGTGCGTTGAAATGGGCCAGTGCCGGGCCGTTCAAGGAAGACCTGCGGCGATATTGGGATTATCTTCTGCATCAGGTTCGCAACAGTACGATCGACGTCCGCCTGAATGAAACCGCGACACCGGAAACCGTGGAAAACCTGAAACCGGACGCGCTGATTCTGGCGCTGGGCGCTGAACCAGTTCAGCCGCGGATCGAAGGCTCCGAACACGCGGTGCAGGCGCTGGCGGTCATCGAAAATCCGAAGCTGGCGAAAAGACGCTGCGTGATCATCGGCGGCGGCACGATCGGCTGCGAACTGGGACTGGAGCTGGCGGAAAGCGGACATGAGGTGACGATTGTGGAGCTGTCCCAACAAATCTATGCCCAAGCGAATCATCTGACTCGAACCGCGCTGTTCCAGCATTTTGAAAGGGCAGAATCGCTGCGCACGCTGACGGGATGGACTTGTGAACAGATCGGCCCGGACTTCGTCGACGTTTGCGACGGTGCGGGTCAGAGGCAGCGGCTTGCGGCGGATACCGTAATTCTGGCAACCGGCATGAAAGCACGGAAAGCAGAGGCGATGGCGTTTTATGGAATTTGTCCGGAAACGGCGATGGTCGGTGATTGCAACCGTGTCGCAAAGATTCTGGAAGCGACCAACGAAGGTTATTTTCTTGGCGCAACGGTGTAATCGCTTATTGGCGGAGCATCAAAGGGAGAAGGCAGGCGAAAGTCTGTCTTTTCGTTTTCTTTGAAATTGCTGCCGGCTTTAATTGTCTTTCTTAGCATTGGTAATCACTTTCTTTACCAATGTTGCAGGGATTGGCAATGTCCCCTATAATGGTTAACGAAAGTGAACGAAAGGGATCAGATCATGGATAAACTTCAAGTCGTCGTAGAAAAAAACAAATGTATTGGCTGTTCCTTGTGCGTGAAGACCTGTCCGACACATAACTTAAAAATCCAGGAGGACAAAGCGCAGGTCATCCTGGAGGACTGTTTGTTCTGCGGACAGTGTGAAGCGGTTTGCCCGCGCAAAGCGGTGACGGTCAGCGGGTATGATCATGCACCGGAAGAGAAGAACAAAGAGGAAAGACTGGATCCCGGGCAGGTTTTAAATACGATCCGGTTTCGCCGGACTGTTCGCCAGTTTCAAAATAAGCCGGTCCCAACGGAAGTGGTGAAGCAGATTCTGGAAGCGGGATGGATGACGCATACGGCTGAAAACAAACGAGATGTTTCCTTTATAGTTTTAGATCAGGAAAAAGGTCGTTTTGAAAAGCTGGCCGTCAATTTGTTCAGAAAAATAAAACCGCTGGCCGATCTAATCAATCCGCTGGCGCGTAACAATGTCATTGACGATCATTTCTTTTTCTTTAAGGCCCCGCTGGTCATCCTGGTTGTGGCGGAAGATAAGACCAACGGTCTGCTTGCGGCGCAGAATATGGAATTTGTCGCGGAGGCCAACGGCTTAGGTGTGTTGTTCAGCGGCTTTTTTACAATGGCTGCCAACCTGTCGCCGAAAATAAAAAAAGCGTTGCAAATACCGAAAGGGAAGAAAGTTGCGATGACCCTGGTTATGGGGTATCCCGGCGTGCGTTATCTGCGCTCGGTACCGCGAAAGGAGATGAATGTCCAGTGGAAATGAGGCACAAAGCGGTAGAATGCGAAGCGCGGACAAAGCAAATCGCGGAAGGGTTTCAGAACTGCCGCAGCGCTTTTACCGCGATTGGCGATGAAACCCGCCAACTGATATTACAGGTCCTGTTGGAAAGTGATTTATCAGGAATCCGGGTGGGTGAGATCGCGTTAAAAACCCATCTCACACGGCCTTCGGTTTCACATCATCTTCAGATTTTAAAGGAAGCTGGGATCGTCGCAATGCGTAAGGAAGGGACGAAAAACTATTATTATTTAAGTGTGCAGGGGACGCAGTGGAAAGCGATCGCGGATTTAGTCAATTTAATCTACGAAAGCGTGCGTCATATCAGCGAAGACGCTGACAGATAAGGGAGGAAACAGGATGATTTGTTATTTTTCAGGAACCGGCAACAGCGCGTTTGCCGCGCAGCGGATCGGCCGGCTGACGGGCATGGAGGTTCTCGATTTGTTTGAAAGGATCCGTGATCAGGATTACTCGCCGCTGCAAGCCAGTCAGCCCTGGGTGATCGTGACGCCGACCTATGCGTGGAGAATTCCGCGGATTGTCAGCGAGTGGCTGGAAAAGACACCTTTAACCGGGAATTCCAAAATCTATTTTGTCATGACCTGCGGCGGCAGCATCGGCAATGCCGGAGCTTATTTGGAAAAACTCTGCGAACGGAAGAAGATGGATTACCTGGGTTGTTTTCCGATCGTGATGCCGGAAAATTATATCGCGATGTTTTCTACACCGGCGCCAGAGGAAGCGGAGAAGCAGCTTGCGGCGGCTTACCCTGTCATCGAGCAGGCCGCACAAAGTATCAAAAAAGGAGAATGTTTTCCTGAACTGCCGAGAACGATAAAGGACAAACTGAACAGCGGCATCGTCAACGATTTGTTTTATCCGATGTTTGTCCACGCAAAGAAATTTACGGCTACCGAAGCCTGCGTCTCCTGCGGTCAATGTGTTCAGGAGTGTCCGTTGAAAAATATTAAATTGGAAGCAGGACATCCTGTAACTGCACGCATTGCATGGCCTGCATCAGCCGCTGTCCGATGGAGGCCATCGAATATGGCAAGCACACGCAAGGTCTGCCGCGCTACACCTGTCCGGAATCCCGATAAAGAATAGGAAAAAGCCAGTGTTTTCTTTTTTCAAAAAGAGAAAGCATTGTTTTTTTTATTCTCAGATACTGAAAACGGCGTAGAGTGGATCAATGCTTTTAGCACGGAGTAAACTAAATCTGAATCCTAAATTTTAAGTGAGTCAATATCGCGATCGTTTTCCAAGGGATTTTTAATTGGCTCAACACGATAAAAACGCGATGCAATACTATGTAGACATAATCATTCGGCGGCATTCTCCAATTTTGATCGTCTTTTCTTCTATCCAGGCTCGGATTAACATGTTTTTCTCTCCGACGACTGGACTGTGAGATTATCGTACACGAGGAGAGTTTTTTTATTTACGCAAAATTACATGAAAATATCTTAAGCTTTCATAACAAGCGCGGATAATGAAAAACTTGGAATTAAGAGATTCTATAATCTGGAAATCAATCCGTTTCTGCCCGGTCAACAGGCAAACGGCAGTGTGGAAAACGATCACGGAAAACTGGATAATGAGGACAGAAAGCGAGGTTCGTTATGAAAACTTCTTTTCCGCATTTATTCAGTCCGATTCTGATCAATTCTCTGATGTTGAAAAACCGTGTGCTGGCAGCGCCGATGGGCGTGCCGAGAGCACATTTGGTCTCGTCCACCTATTATGGCGGCATCTCTTTGCCGGATAAAGCCAGAGGCGGCAGCGCCGGCGTCGTGGTATCCAGCTATGGGCCGGCGGATATTGTTGGAGCCGCGAATCCCTTTGATAAATATGCGCGCGATGTGACACGGGAAACGCTATCCGTCCTGGAAGAGGGCGGAGTGGCAGGTATTATGGAATTCAGCTTCCATCCGTTAAAGAATCCGGACGGCACGGTGCAGATGCCCAGCGACGGAATTTGTTATACCGGCGAAATGGGCAAAACCATGACCGTGGAACAAATGGAGGACCAGATCCGGGATTTAGCGGATAACTGTAAAAAGGCGAAGGATTTTGGCTTTTCAATGATCATGCTTCATTTTGGACATGACAGCCAATGCTGCCAGTTTCTTTCACCGGTGTGGAACCGCCGCACCGACAGGTATGGCGGCAGTCTGGACAATCGCATCCGCTTTGCCCGGGAAGCCCTGATTGCTGTGCGGCAGGCCGTTGGCCCGCACTATCCGATCATGATGCGGATCTCCCGCCAGCTGATAGTGCCGGAATCGTATTCCGAAGACGAGATGCTTTATTTTCTGAAACAGGTGGAAGATCTGGTCGATATCGTCAACGTCTCGGCCGGGATGGATTGTTACGGTGGGACTGTTGAACACTATGAAGCTAACGTTCATACCCATACCACCGTTTTTGAACCGCAGTATTACAACGCGGCATTTGCGCGCCGGGTCAAGCAGGAATGCAGAGTGAAGGTCGCGCTGGTCGGCGGAATCACGGATCCCGCGGTTTGCGAACAGCTGATCGCGGACGGAAGCACCGATCTGGTCATGCTTGGCCGGCAGCTGGTAGCGGATCCCGACTGGCCGCAAAAAGCCTGCGAGGGCCGGACTGAGGATATCGTTCCCTGCCTGCGGTGCCTGAATTGTTATCACATCGCGACGGAACATGAAAATGTCCAATGCAGCGTCAATCCCCGCTTTCGCCGGGAAAACCGCGTGCCGCGGAAACTGGAAAAGACCGTCAAGCCTAAAACGGTCGTCGTGGTCGGCGGCGGACCGGCCGGGATGAAAGCGGCGCTGACCGCTGAGGAACAAGGCCATCATGTAATCTTGCTGGAGCGCTCGGCCAAGTTGGGCGGTCAGCTGAACTGGGCGGATTATGACGACTATAAAAAAGAGCTGAAAGCATATCGCGAATACCTGATCCGGCAGATCGCCAAGTCCAATGTTGAAGTCCGGCTGGAGACTGAAGCGACGCCTGAAATGATCGCCTCGCTTGCACCGGATGATCTGATTCTCGGATTGGGAGCGAAGTTTATTACGCCGCGCATTCCCGGCGTGGAGTATGCCCGTCAGGCGGTGACGCTGTATCCCGAGCTGGATTCAGCGCAGGGACGGTTTGTGATCATCGGCGGCGGCACGATCGGAACCGAGCTGGCTCTGGAATTGGCAGAACGGGGGAAAACGGTCACGCTGATTGAAATGTCGGATACGTTGTCGGCCAAAGGCAATAAGCTGTACCGGATTGCGCTGCATCAGCATCTTCGCCGCTGTTCAACCTTGACCTGTCTGCTTCAATCGCAAGTGTTGGAAATCAAGCCGGACGGCGTAGAAGTCCGGACCCCGCAGGGAATCCAGCAGATTCCCGCCGATCACATTCTGCTTGCGGTCGGTCTGCGCTCACGGGCGGAAGCAGCTCAGCAATTTTATGGGATTACGCCCAACACCGTGATGATCGGCGATTGTAAGCGGGTGGCGAAAGTCATTGAAGCGACGCACGACGGTTATTTCGCAGGTGCGAATATTCGTTAGATCAGGATAAGAAGGAAAAGGATAACAAGGAGAAGCTTATGTTAAGAAGTGATTTTCTGTGGGGCGGCGCAGTGGCCGCCAACCAATGCGAAGGCGCCTGGAATGTAGATGGCAAAGGTCTGAGTACCGCCGATTGCATGACGGTCGGCGGGATCGGAAAAGTCCGCGAATTTACCGACGGCGTGCTGCCGGGCGTCTATTATCCCAACCATGAAGGCATTGATTTCTATCATCATTATAAAGAGGATATCGCGCTGTTTGCGAAGATGGGTTTCAAGTGCTTCCGCACTTCGATTGCCTGGACGCGGATCTATCCTGACGGCGACGATGAAATCCCCAACGAGAAGGGGTTAGCGTTTTACGACGCGGTTTTCGACGAGTGTTTAAAATATGGCATCGAACCGGTCGTCACGATTTCCCATTATGAAACACCCTATGCGCTGGTAAAAAACTACGGCAGCTGGCGCAGTCGGGAGATGATCGGCTTTTATCTGAAATTCTGCGAAACAATTTTCCATCGGTATAAAAATAAAGTGAAATACTGGATGACCTTCAACGAGATCAACGTGCTGCGTCTGCACAGTGAGATGAGCGCGGGCATCCGAATTGGGGAGAACGAAAATGCCGAACAGGTTCAGCTGCAGGCAGCCCATTACCAGCTGACCGCCAGTGCTCTGGCCGTCAAGCTGGGCCATGCGGTCAATCCGGATTTTAAAATCGGCATGATGATGTTGTATCCGACCTTTTATGGTGAAACATGCAATCCGGCCGATCAGCTGGAATGCATGCGTCAGCTCGATTTGCATCTCTATTTCTCGGACGTGCAGGTCCGCGGTGCATATTCTTCCAAGGCGAAAGCCTATTGGAAGCGGCAGGGGTTGACGCTGGATATCACGCCGGAGGATGAAGCGGCACTGCAGGATGGAACTGTGGATTATATCGGGTTTTCCTATTATAACTCCAACGTGGCAACCGCCCGGGAAGTCGAGCTGATCGGCGGCAACATGTTGAACGCGGTGAAGAATCCCTACCTGAAGGCCAGCGACTGGGGTTGGCAAACTGATCCGATCGGTCTGCGGATCGCGCTCAATCAGTTGTATGACCGGTATCAGATTCCGCTGTTCATTGTGGAAAACGGTCTGGGCGCCGTGGATACGATTGAGCCGGACGGCACCATTGTGGATGATTACCGGATAGAATATCTCCGTCAGCACATCGAAGCGATGAAAGCGGCGGTGGAGGAAGACGGCGTCGATCTGATCGGCTACACGCCGTGGGGCTGTATTGACGTCGTCAGCTGCGGCACCGGGCAGATGAAAAAACGCTATGGCTTCATTTATGTCGACCGGGATGACGAAGGACGGGGGAGCTTAACGCGGTTGAAAAAGAAGTCGTTTGACTGGTACCGCAAGGTCATTGCTTCCAATGGGGAAGAACTGTAAAAAAGCAGGAATACGCGAAGCGATACCGTTCCGGTCCTCCGGTTACGTACAGCTTGAAAAATTGAGGCAATCAAATGGTTTGACAGGGCATTTTGACAGGGCATGAAGATTTAGAAAGTAAAGATCTATAAAAAGGAAAACCGGCAGGAAAGAAGCCGGTTTTCTTGCTTTAAACCTGAGATTCCGGTTATCACTGAATTGAGACACAAGCGGCGATATCCAATCAAGGAAGTCTCAGATTTACATTGAGTGATTGTTGGATTCGCATAGGACTTGCGTCCTCGAAGGAATCTCAATTCTTTAGAGTTTTACTAAACCTCAAAAGTAATTTTACTTTTTCCATTTTCTCAGGTGGCTTTTTTGAATTTTGCGCAATATTAAAGATGTAGGGTCATTGATTAAGGGATTGCCCGTCCTGGATGGATCATTCTTTTGATTCATTTGTTTTTCGAGCTTGTTTACTCAGCTCTGGAAAGGAGGGGCTTTCTATGAAATTTTTCATGGAACTTTTGTCTTCTTTAACGATAAGGGACATTCTGGCGATTGCCCAGCTTCTGACAACCAGCCTGGACTGCATCTTAAAAATTATAGAACTCAAAAGAAATTAGATAATAAAAAACAAGAGTTTTTTGCGTGAATTTGAAAAATCTC